>NZ_VZPF01000006.1 GCF_008801695.1 Pantoea stewartii subsp. stewartii | reverse complement strand
CGTGGTTGCGTTACGTCATCGGTCATATACAGGACTGGCCGGTGAACCGGGTCCGCGATCTGCTGCCATGGAAGGTCGAGCTTCCCTCTGCCTGAACGTCAATACGGTCTGAATGCGACGCTTACCCTTAATCTGCCCTGTCCGGCCATTTCTTTTGATCTGCACCTTGTACAGCACCTGAAAACAGTATGTCCTGGCGAGACAGAAATAGGCTGTCTCAATCACATTCATTTATCGTATTCTTTGCAAGAATTAACCTCATAAACGAAATGTAGCGAAAGGAATTGACCGGTATGCTGCTTGATAAGACAGAAATGAAAATCCTGCGTGTTTTACAGGACGATGCCCGTATTACTAATCAGGAACTGGCTGACAAGATTGGTATGTCTGCCTCACCGTGCTGGCGTAAAGTGCGCAGGCTGGAAGAGCAGGGCGTCATTCAGGGGTACCGGGCTGTACTGGACCGCAAAAAAATCGGCGCCGGGGTCATGGTGTTTATTCGGGTGGTTATTGATTGCCACAGCGAGGATGAGGCAAAAAAATTCGAGCAACAGGTTACGGCGCTGGATGATGTGGTGGCCTGCTACAGTATCGGTGGTGATGCCGATTTCCTGCTACAGGTTGTGGCGAGCGATCTGGAAACTTATGCGGAGTTCGCCATGTCTGTAGTACGCAGATTGCCGCGCATTAAAGAGATGCAAAGTATGTTTGTGCTTAAAGAGATCAAACCGCTGACCGCTTATCCGGTTAAAAATACACACTGATATGACTGGCTGAATCTTATGCAGCATGTGTGATGCAGCCGGACTCAGCCGCATTAAACGTAGCGTTGACGCGACAGTTATAAAGAGCAGGAAATGACGGAAAAGCCGGGATGCCATAAAAGGCGTTTTGAAGTTTCTGGCGTGGACAGAGCTAATATCAGGCAACACAATGGGTATTCATTCCGCGAAACTCTGCGCCTTTATCGTTGTGATGGCTTTGTTGAATAAATGGATTTTATGCTGTGGTACTATGAAAACGGTTGTTTCAGATAACATAAAATCAATGCGTTACATGCTTGCGTATGACGGTGTTCTGTCTGGCATCAGCGTTTTCTACCAAAACAGTGCAGACAAAACAGAATGATTACCTATTATTCAACAAAGCCCGTTGTGATTTGAAAAACACGCCATTGACGATGGCGTGTTAATGGTTCAGAAAATAAAATGCTGTTTTAAGGCGCCCGCCCGATTTTTTTCGTGCCTTTCGTGTAGTAAATATTTTGGTATTGACCATTTGAATAAATCACCACGAACCTGCGCGCGCCGACATAAGCGCCAAAACTGTTTTTTGTATTAATCACGCCGGGGATGACCCAGCCAAACATCAATTCTTCTTTATCTTCGGGCACATTCATTACCCAGGTATATCCTTTAAAAGGTTTAAAAAAACGATAATGCGCGCTGTAAGGATCTTTCAGATGATAATAAAACGTATTTTTGACATCCGTTTTATAAGTGTCTGGCAGCGTACCGTAACTGGCAAGCTGCACTTGTAGTGGATCGGGTTCATGAGAACGGGCTACACATCCTGTCAACATCATCGTTAAAGCAAAATACAGCACACGCTTTATCATTAATCGCCTCAAGGGTTAATATTTTTGTTATAAGGCGAAACACTAAATAACTGCTCGGAATAGTAGATCACTTAGAGGGAACTCAGTCCGGTTTATGCGATCTGATCAATCGCTGAATATCCCAAATCACCAGCCGGACTGAGCAATGTCGATCATAGCACCAATACCCAGAACCGAACGACGCCTGATGCAGAAAACTATCCATAAAACAAAGGACAAAAACCACGCCCGGCGGCTCACCGCCATGCTGATGCTGCATCGTGGTGACACCGTCAGTCATGTTGCCAGAACACTCTGCTGTGCCCGCTCATCGATTGGTCGCTGGATTAACTGGTTCACTCTGTCTGGTGCTGAAGGCCTGAAGTCATTACCGTCAGGACGCGGGAGGCGCTGGCCGTTCGAACATATTTGCGCATTGCTGCGTGAGCTTGTTAAGCATTCTCCCGGCGATTTTGGTTATCAGCGTTCCCGCTGGAGCACCGAACTTCTGGCGATAAAAATCCGTGATATCACCGGTTGTCCGCTACATGCTTCAACCATCCGGCGATGGTTACCTGCTGCCGGCCTGGTATGGCGGCATCGCGACGGAAATTACCGGACAGCGTATTTCGCAAAATCTTAATGCGGCCTATGCCGGTTCGTTTTCAGAATTTCTCAGACTGACCTTTCTCGCCATGAGTACCGCCTGGTATTTATATGGTCTGGCACTCTATTTCCTGTGCGCCAAATGGTTTCAACATTACAAAATCCCGCTGCTTATCGTAGCCGCTGTGCTGAACTATCTGGCGGTCGAAAAGAGTATCCCGTTCTGGGGACCGCAAAGTCTGGCGCAGTATTTTATCTTTTTTGTATTGGGCGCATTTTGGTGGGCACCCATGCTACGACTGAGCGAAGGGCGACGGGAGAACAGGTTGCCGTGGCTGTTACTGGGACTGCTGGCTGTACTACAGGGCCTGCTTGATTTGAACAGCCGTCTTTTTCTCTGTCTGATTGCCATTCTGGCCAGCGTGGCCGCCTGCCGATGGTTAAGCCAGCTGGGCTGTATGGCCTGGCTGAACTGGACAGGCCGCCATACCTTACCCCTTTACATTATTCACCGTATTTTCATTGAATATTTCGGGATGACGGCGATTTTATATGCGCAACGTCACCAGCTTTTTGAGCTGACAGGCTTTTCATGGCTTTGGGCCTGTCTCTATCCTCCGGTGATGGTTACGATCTGCGCCTTGTGCTCCATGGTGGTCTGGTCATTGCTGAATCGGGGACCGGGACGCGCGCTGTTTCGCTTGCCACATCTGATGAAACGGCCTTCCATTCCGGCAGCCTGACCGTTGTACGCATGTCAGCCACCTGTCTCTGCGGCGCGTCCGGATTGCGTATGCGGGGGATGTGCGCGCAGAGACCACCTGATAGCGCGAATCCCTTCGCACTTCTCCACTGCTGAGGCGCTCAACGGCCGCGGGTTTTTCATCCGTCATAAAAAAAGTTCATGCCAGGCATGAACCTTGATTACAACCAAAATGAAACGCGCCGACAGTTAACCGATCGTCATCAGGCTGGCGTTACCGCCCGCGGCGGCGGTGTTGACGCTTAAAGAGCGTTCAATCAGCAGGCGTTCCAGTAACAGGTTGGTTTCACCGCGGGCAAATCCCTGTACCGAGACAATCGCACCTTCACGCGCCGCAATCTGCTCGCACAGGCTGCGGAGCTGGTCGGCATCACCATGATAAATCACGGCATCAAACTGCGCGGTCAGCGGATCCTTTGCCAGGGTAATACGGCTCTTCACCGCTGCCGGTAAGGTATTAAGCAGCGTACGATGCAGGTCATCATCCGGCCACAGGGCCTGACTGCCGACGCTGGTTACCGCAGCCAGCTGAATCAGCGCATCGTCGTTGTTATCTGCCAGACAGAGCACCTGTTCGCGCGGGAGTAACAGGAAGGTGTTGCGCTCTCCTGTTGGGCCCGGCAGCAGACGAACCGTACCTGCCTGCGCCAGCTGTTCATAATGCTGACACAGCGCAGACAGCTGTGGCTTATCTTTTGCCCAGTCGGTCAGTGCCTGATGCGGCGCTAACAGGCGTTGACGCTGACTGTTGTCTGCGGGACGTTCCGCATCCTGACGGGCGAGGGTGGTGCTCAGCGCCTCATCCGGGCGGTTAGCCAGCAGACGATAAAGATAGAGTGGGCCGCCCGCTTTTGGACCGGTACCTGAGAGGCCTTCGCCCCCAAAGGGTTGCACACCGACGACCGCGCCGACCATGTTGCGGTTAACATACAGGTTACCCACTTTGGCACTGGCGGTGACCTGCGTGATGGTTTCGTCGATGCGCGTATGAACCCCCAGGGTCAGGCCATAGCCTGTGGCGTTAATCTGCTCAACGATCTGCGGCAGGTTGCTGCGGGTAAAGCGCACCACGTGCAGGACAGGACCAAACACTTCCTGGGTCAGATCGCTGACCTTATCCAGCTCAATCAGCGTCGGTTTCACTAAGGTGCCTGTGGCCCATTCTTTGCTGTCCTGTGGGTTATCCTGTGCCGTCTGGTAGACCTTGAAGCCTTTATTACGCATGGCCTGAATATGGCGTTCGATGTTGGCTTTGGCTTCCTGATCGATCACCGGACCGATGTCGGTGGACAGGCGTTCCGGGTTGCCCATGCGGCATTCCGCCATCGCGCCACGCAGCATTTTTAACGTATGGTCTGCGACGTCTTCCTGCACGCAGAGCAGACGCAGGGCGGAGCAGCGTTGTCCCGCGCTGTCAAAGGCCGATGCCACGATGTCGACAACCACCTGTTCGGTCAGCGCGGAGGAGTCCACAATCATGGCATTCATTCCGCCCGTTTCCGCAATCAGCGGTGTTGGACGGCCCTGCGGATCGAGTCTGCCCGCCAGATTGCGTTGCAGCAGCGTGGCAACGGCGGTAGAGCCGGTAAACATGACGCCGCGCACCCGTTCGTCGCCGGTGAGCTGTGCCCCCACGGTTTCGCCCTGACCCGGCAGCAGTTGCAGTACACCGGCGGGCACGCCAGCGCTCAGTAAAATATTGACGGCCTGTGCGGCAATTAACGGCGTTTGCTCGGCGGGTTTCGCCAGCACGCTGTTACCTGCCGCCAGAGCCGCGGCGATTTGGCCGGTAAAAATGGCCAGCGGGAAGTTCCACGGGCTGATGCAGACTACCGGGCCAAGCGGGCGGTGGGTTTCATTATCGAAATCATGGCGCACAATGCCGGCATAGTAATAAAGGAAATCGACCGCTTCACGCACCTCGGCAATGGCGTTGTTATAGGTTTTTCCGGCTTCACGCACCAGAAGACCCAGCAGTTGCTGTAGCTGGCTTTCCATCAGCTGTGCGGCGCGCTCCAGAATGGCGGCACGCTCCTGCGGCGGCGTGGCAAACCAGATAGGGCCGGCATTAACGGCGGCCTCAATGGCCAGGGAAACCTCCTGTTCGGATGCCTGGCGCACGGTGCCCACCACATCCGCAGGGACGGCCGGATTGAGCACTGGCTCGCTTTCCCCTCCCGTTAAAGGGCCGTCGATAAGCGGTTGCGCCACATACGTTTCGGTAGCACCGCTCAGCAGCGCGCTGGACAGTGACGCAAGACGATGTTCATTCGCCATATCAAGACCGGCGGAGTTCACGCGGTCCTCACCATACAGGTCACGTGGTAAGGGAATTTTCGGGTGCGGCAGGCCCAGTGTCCCTTCGCTGAGGCCCAGTTTTTCCACTTCGGCAACCGGATCGGCGACCAGTTCGTCGATGGGCAGGGACGTATCGGCGATGCGGTTAACGAAGGAGGTATTCGCGCCGTTCTCCAGTAAGCGTCGCACCAGATAGGCGAGCAGCGTTTCATGCGTACCGACCGGGGCATAAATACGGCAGGGACGATTAAGTTTACCGTCTGCAACCTTGCCGACCACCTGTTCATACAGCGGTTCACCCATGCCGTGCAGGCACTGGAACTCGTACTGACCCGGATAGTAGTTATTGCCTGCCAGCTGATAAATGGCGGCCAGGGTGTGCGCATTGTGCGTGGCAAACTGCGGATAGATCAGGTTCGGCACCGCCAGCAGCTTGCGCGCGCAGGCCAGGTACGAAATGTCGGTATACACTTTGCGCGTGTACACCGGATAGCCCTCCAGGCCTTCCATCTGGGCGCGTTTAATTTCGCTGTCCCAGTAAGCGCCTTTCACCAGACGAATCATCAAACGGCGGCGGCTACGTTGCGCCAGGTCGATCAGCTCATCAATAACAAACGGACAGCGCTTCATATAGGCCTGAATGACAAAGCCGATACCGTTCCAGCCCTCCAGTTCAGGCTCAAAACACAGCCTTTCGAGCATATCAAGAGAGAGTTCCAGGCGGTCGGCTTCTTCTGCATCAATATTAATGCCGATGTCGTAAGAGCGGGCCAGTAGCGTCAGCGACTTAAGCAGCGTATACAGCTCATCCATCACCCGGTCGTACTGGGCACGGCTGTAGCGCGGGTGCAGGGCAGAGAGCTTAATTGAAATGCCCGGGCCTTCATAAATGCCGCGGCCATTGGAGGCTTTGCCAATCGCATGAATCGCCTGCTGATATGAAACCAGATAGGCTTTGGCATCGCTGGCGGTCAGGGCGGCTTCGCCCAGCATATCGTAAGAGTAACGGAAACCTTTCTCTTCAAGCTTACGGGCGTTAGCCAGTGCTTCGGCGATGGTTTCACCCGTCACGAACTGTTCACCCATCAGGCGCATCGCCATATCCACGCCTTTACGGATCAGCGGTTCACCACTCTTGCCAATGATCCGGTTAAGCGAGCGCGACAGATTCGCTTCGTTATGCGTTGAGACCAGGCGCCCGGTAAATAACAGGCCCCAGGTAGCGGCGTTAACAAACATGGACGGACTGCGGCCCAGATGCGACTGCCAGTTGCCGTTACTGATCTTGTCACGGATAAGCGCATCGCGCGTCGGTTTATCCGGAATACGCAGCAACGCTTCCGCCAGGCACATCAGCGCCACGCCTTCCTGTGAAGATAATGAAAACTCCTGAAGCAGACTTTGCACCATACCGGCGCGTCCGGTTGCCCCTTTTTGGTGCCTGAGCTTCTTTGCCAGGGTAAAGGCGAGCTGCCGGGTTTTTTCAGCCAGCGGAGCGGGAAGGCGGGCTTGCTCCAGCAACATGGGAACGGCATCGGTTTCAGGTCGACGCCAGGCGGCCGTCACGGCCGAACGGGCTACCGACTGCGGCAGGATGTGCTCTGCGAAGTCAAGGAACGGCTGAACCATCTCGTCCGCAGCGACCTCATCAGAAGCCGATTCGTTGAGCTGTAGGGGAATCTCTTCCACTGTTTCACCGGCTTCTAACTGCACGAGATAGTTAAAGATCGCTTGTTTAATCAGCCAGTGCGGCGTGCGATCCATTTTCTGTGCCGCCAGTTTAATGCGACTGCGGGTGGCTTCATCCAGCTTCACCCCCATGGTCGTTGTTCCCATGATTTCTGTTCCTTAAAACGTTTTTTACCAGAGCAAGGGCTGCACTATCACTCATGTCGCAACTTTGTGCAACCGTGTTAAATGTGACCTTGCTTCCACACTTTACCGCCGCTTTTCCCATTAACATTTAAAAGCGGCACAAATCTTGCTGCAAGAAACTCGCCAATGTTGCAACCCCCTTCAATTTAAACAGGGTTGTGGTAGTAAAGGTGCAACTTAAGTGTGAGCGGGCGCAACCTGTGAACATTTAAAACAGGGAGAGAGGTGAAACTGATGTAACGGATGTGTTAAATGCATTGTGTAGAACGTGCCTTTACGGCAGGATACCGCGCCTTAAGAGAAACGGGACTTTTATCGATGCGGTAATACGCTGACGCTACCCCGTTCCGGTGGCGCAGGAAAAGATTTCTCTTAAGAGATCGGATAATAACGGAGAAACACATGACAGTAAGTACACCCATGCTGGTGACCTTTTTAATTTATATCCTCGGGATGGTGCTCATCGGTTTTATTGCCTGGCGCTCAACCAAAAACTTTGATGACTACATTCTGGGCGGTCGCAGCCTGGGCAGTGTGGTTACCGCGCTGTCAGCGGGTGCCTCTGACATGAGCGGCTGGCTGCTGATGGGCTTACCCGGTGCCATTTTTCTCTCCGGCATTTCAGAAAGCTGGATCGCCATTGGTCTGATTATTGGTGCCTGGCTTAACTGGAAAATTGTCGCGGGTCGTTTACGCGTCCAGACAGAACATCATGATAACGCCTTAACCTTGCCCGACTTTTTCACCAGCCGCTTTGAAGATCGCAGCAAAATTCTGCGTGTGATTTCTGCGGTCGTCATCCTGATGTTTTTCACCATTTACTGTGCTTCCGGTGTGGTTGCCGGTGCGCGCCTGTTTGAAAGCACCTTTGGAATGGACTACGCCACGGCCTTATGGGCCGGTGCGGCGGCTACCATTCTCTATACGCTGGTGGGCGGATTCCTGGCGGTAAGCTGGACAGATACCGTTCAGGCCAGCCTGATGATCTTCGCCCTGATCCTGACGCCGCTTATCGTCATCATGGCCGTCGGCGGTTTAAGCGATTCGCTGGCAGTCATTCAGGCTAAAAGCACGGAAAACCTGGATATGTTCAAAGGACTGAATGTGGTTGCGGTCCTGTCGCTTCTGGGCTGGGGATTAGGTTATTTTGGCCAGCCCCATATTCTGGCCCGCTTTATGGCGGCGGATTCACACCGGTCAATTCGTACCGCGCGCCGTATTGGTATGGCCTGGATGATTTTGTGTCTGGCCGGCGCCGTCGCGGTTGGCTTCTTTGGTATCGCCTATTTCCAGAACAACCCGGGCGAGGCTGCTGGTGTAACTCAAAACGGCGAGCGTGTCTTCATTGAGCTGGCACGTATTCTGTTTAACCCCTGGGTTGCCGGGATTCTGCTGTCAGCCATTTTAGCGGCCGTCATGTCGACACTCAGTTGCCAACTGCTGGTGTGCTCCAGCGCCCTGACCGAAGACCTGTATAAAGGCTTTTTGCGCAAAAATGCCAGCCAGAAAGAACTGGTCTGGGTCGGTCGCCTGATGGTGCTGCTGGTCGCGCTGATTGCCATCGCGCTGGCCGCCAACCCTGAAAACCGGGTATTAGGCCTGGTCAGCTATGCATGGGCGGGCTTTGGTGCGGCGTTCGCGCCGGTTGTGCTGTTCGGCGTGTGCTGGAAACGTATGAACCGCAATGGCGCATTAGCGGGCATGGTTGTCGGTGCGGTGACCGTGGTGGTCTGGAAGCAGTATGACTGGCTCGGTCTGTACGAAATCATTCCGGGCTTTATCCTGGCCAGTCTCGCCATCGTCGTCTTTAGCCTTGCGAGTCGCGCACCGTCAACCCAGGCGATGGCACGTTTCGATGCCGCTGAGGCCGAGTTCCAGACGAAGTAATCGCCTTCTTTTTTCCACCGCCTGCCCCCGTGAGGGCAGGCTTTTTTTTGCCCGTTATCTGGCACAGACAGTTACGAAATTATTTCGTTGTGGAACTTGTATTTTTTTGAGTGGTAATGATAATCGGTATCGTTCGTTTTTACGTAACTTTACGCGTCGTTGACGCCGGTTAACATTTAAGAGGTTGGCGATGTTCGTTCCGTTTCTCATTATGCTGCGCGAAGGGCTTGAAGCCGCGTTGATCGTCAGCCTGATCGCCAGTTATCTGAAGCGCACTCAGCGCACTCAGTGGTTTCCTGCGATGTGGGCAGGCGTCTTTATTGCCGCCGCACTCTGCCTTGGGCTGGGTATCTTTATCAACCAGACCACGGGTGAGTTTCCGCAGAAACAGCAAGAGCTGTTTGAAGGTATCGTGGCGGTAATCGCGGTCGTTATCCTGACCTCGATGGTGTTCTGGATGCGCCGGGTCGCGCGCAATATCAAACGGGAACTTGAACACGCCGTCGACGAGGCATTGCATAAATCGGCCGGCGGCGGCCTGGCGCTGGTGATGATGGTGTTTCTGGCCGTCGCACGCGAAGGGCTGGAATCAGTGTTCTTTCTGCTGGCCGCGTTCACACAGGATGTCGGTTATGCGCCGCCGTTGGGTGCGGTGTTGGGGCTGGCCACGGCGGTGGTGCTGGGCATGCTGATCTACTGGGGCGGCCTGCGGCTCAACATGGCGCACTTTTTCCGCTGGACCAGCATGTTCATTCTGCTGGTGGCAGCGGGCCTGGCGGCAGGGGCTATTCGCGCTTTTCATGAGGCAGGGCTGTGGAACCATTTTCAGCAGGTGGCCTTTGATATGAGCCCGATCTTGTCCACGCATTCGCTGTTTGGCACAGTGCTGGAAGGCATGCTTGGCTATCAGGAAGCGCCCAGCGTCAGTGAAGTCGCTGTCTGGCTGCTCTATCTGATCCCCGCTTTATTATTGTTTGTTATGCCTGCACGCGCTGATACCTCAGCAGCTGCGCGCTAACGCGTTTACCCGGCGCGTCAGCCGCGCCTCTGACTGAACAGGGAAAAAATATGATGATGCGTTTTAACCGTAATGCGGTACTGGCTTCTCTGCTGGCGCTTTCTGGCTCTTCACTGGCTGCAGCCATTCCGCAGGTCAGCGTCACTGTGACGGACAAACAGTGTGAGCCAATGTCAGTTACGGTACAGGCCGGTAAAACTCAGTTTCTGATTAAAAATAACAGCCAAAAAGCGCTGGAATGGGAAATTCTCAAAGGCGTGATGGTGGTCGAAGAGCGCGAAAATATTGCGCCGGGCTTTAGCCAGAAACTGACGGCCAACCTGGAAGCCGGGGAATATGACATGACCTGTGGCCTGTTGACGAACCCGAAAGGCAAACTGATCGTGCAGGGCACCGGGAGCAAAAGTGCGCAACAAGGCAAACCCGAACTGATGCAACTGGCGGGCCCCATTAATGCCTATAAAGCCTATGTCACTGAGGAAGTGAGTCAGCTGGTTTCCGGCACGCAGGCATTTACGGATGCAGTGAAAGCCGGTGATGTGGCTAAAGCCAAAGCGTTGTTTGCGTCCACCCGTCAGCATTACGAGCGCATTGAGCCGATCGCGGAGCTGTTTTCTGACCTTGATGGTCGTATTGATGCCCGCGAAGATGATTACGAGAAAAAAGCCGAAGATCCAAAATTTACCGGCTTCCATCGTCTCGAAAAAGCCCTGTTTGCAGATAACACGACGAAAGACATGGCAGGCTATGCCGACCAGTTAAATCACGATGTGCATGACCTGCAACAACGCGTGAGTGAACTGGCATTTCCTCCGGCGAAAGTGGTGGGCGGAGCCGCCGGGCTGATTGAAGAGGTGGCAGCGACCAAAATCTCTGGCGAAGAGGATCGCTACAGCCGCACGGATCTGTGGGATTTCCGCGCGAATGTGGATGGCGCACAAAAAATTGTCACACTTTTACGTCCGGTATTGCAGCAGGCGAACCCACAGCTTTTAGCAAAAATAGACGCTAACTTCAGTAAAGTGGATGCGATTCTGGATAAATACCGCACGCAGCAAGGTTATGAATCCTATGAAAAACTGACCCAAGCTGACCGCACGGCGCTGAAAGGGCCGATCACCGCTCTGGCTGAAGATCTTTCCCTACTGCGTGGCACACTGGGCCTGAACTAATCATGGACAAGGATCAGGAATTACAGCAGCCCGCGCGGCGGCGTTTATTAAAAGGGCTGGGCATGCTGGGCGGCGCGGCTGCGGTAGGCGCGGGCTGTCCGTTTCATGCCGGGGCTGCTGAGCAGCCCGACAGTTTTGCACCGGGCACGGTTACGCCGAACGCGCGTCAGCAACAACAGCCTTTCTATGGCGTGCATCAGGCGGGCATTATTACCCCACAGCAGGCCGCCATGATGCTGGTGGCGTTTGATGTGCTGACCAGCGACAGGCGTGAGCTGCAGCGGTTGTTTCAACTGCTGACACAGCGCATCGCGTTTTTAACGGCGGGCGGCAAGGCCCCCGCCGTGGTCAACCCACAGCTGCCACCGATGGATTCCGGTATCCTGGGGGCCGAGATTGCCCCCGATAATCTGACCATCACGGTGTCAGTCGGTAACGCGCTGTTTGACGGGCGGTTCGGTCTGGCTGCACTCAAACCCGCGAAGCTGCAGCCGATGACCCGGTTCCCTAATGATTCGCTGGATGCCAGTCAGTGCCATGGCGATCTGCTGTTGCAGATTTGCGCCAATACCCAGGACACGGTGATCCACGCGCTGCGCGATATCATTAAACATACGCCGGATCTGCTGGGCGTACGCTGGCGGCGGGAAGGGTTTATCTCCGATCATGCCGCGCGCAGCGCGGGCAAAGAAACGCCCATTAATCTGCTGGGCTTTAAAGACGGCACGGCAAATCCGGACACGCACAATCACGCCTTGATGGATAAGCTGCTCTGGGTCACCGAGGATCAGCACGAGCCAGCCTGGGCGCGGAATGGCAGCTATCAGGCGGTAAGGTTGATTCGCTTCCACGTGGAAATGTGGGATCGCACAACGTTGGGCGAACAGCAGACCATTTTCGGTCGCGAAAAGCTGAGCGGCGCGCCGCTGGGTATGAAAAATGAACATGACGTTCCCGATTACCGTAACGATCCGGATGGCCAGATAATTGCGCTGGATGCGCATATTCGTCTGGCAAACCCCCGTACGCCCGCCACGGAAAGCAGCCTGATGCTGCGCCGGGGATACAGTTATTCGTCCGGTGTTTCCGCTTCAGGTCAACTGGAGATGGGATTACTCTTCGTCTGCTATCAGCATGATTTGGAATTGGGTTTCCTTACCGTCCAGAACCGCTTAAATGGCGAAGCGCTGGAAGAGTATATACGTCCGTTTGGCGGCGGTTACTTTTTTGTCTTGCCCGGCGTGGTGAATGAAAACCATTATTTAGGCCAGTCCTTACTGGAAAGTTGATTAAATTTTAGGCGCGGCATTCTGTGTCTGACAGCGCAGCGTGCCGTGTTTTCATATTGCCGTTTTTTCCCCGTACGGCTTTTTTATCGCCCCGTTTAACACACTTTTTAACGTGACGTAAAATATACTAACCCTCTGTAATAAATACGTAATTTAATTTAAGTAAGGTCTTCGTTAACGGCCGGTTGAATATTTATTTTTCATGAAAGTGAAAATACTGTTGCAAAATACCAATAAGATGGTTCACTTTACTATGAAAGCGTAATCGGGCGTGTTGATGTCTCACACTGGAGTTCGCGCATGGATAGATGTTTTTACAGCCGTTCAGCAGTAAACAATATCGCACTCACCCGTGAGGGACGTTCTTCCTCAACCGCTTTTACATCTCAATGTGTTTTCTCTCTTCAACTTCACTCCTTTTTTACCGGTATACGGTCAGGCTGTTTTGCTGCCGGATATCAATCGTCATGGCCTGTCACGGCTCTAAAGGAAGCCAACTGAAACCTCTAAAGCGTTCACGTAATCGCATCGGGCGTATTGCCTGAAGTGGGAAATGAAACCAACTGTAAGGTGCCACTATGGGAAGACAGAAAGCAGTGATCAAAGCGCGTCGAGAAGCAAGACGAGTGCTTCGTAATGACTCACGCAGTCATCGTCAGCGTGAAGAAGAATCGGTCACTTCGCTGGTGCAAATGGGTGGGCTTGATGCAATTGGCATGGCACGCGATGTGCGTGACCGGGCGCCGATTGAAGCCCGAAATGAAGCTCAGGCGCATTATCTTAACGCCATAGAAACAAAACAGCTTATCTTCGCCACGGGCGAAGCGGGCTGCGGCAAAACCTGGATTAGTGCTGCGAAAGCAGCAGAGGCCCTGATTCATAAGGATATCGACAGGATTATCGTTACGCGCCCGGTGCTACAGGCGGATGAGGATCTGGGATTCCTTCCTGGTGATATCTCAGAGAAATTCGCCCCCTATTTCCGCCCGGTTTACGACATTCTGGTTAAACGTCTTGGCGCATCCTTTATGCAATATTGTCTGCGTCCGGAAATCGGCAAAGTGGAAATTGCGCCTTTTGCCTATATGCGCGGCCGCACCTTTGAAAATGCGGTAGTGATTCTAGACGAAGCGCAGAACGTGACGGCTGCGCAGATGAAAATGTTCCTGACCCGCCTTGGCGAAAATGTCACGGTGATTGTTAACGGCGATATTACCCAGTGCGATTTGCCCGCTGGGGTGCCTTCCGGTCTCGCAGACGCGCTGGCGCGTTTCGAAGAGGACGAGATGGTTGGCATTGTCCGTTTCGGCAAAGAGGATTGTGTGCGTTCCGCGCTGTGTCAGCGCACTCTGCACGCGTACAGCTAGCGTTCGATTGAGTCATGTAGCGACCAAACCCGGCTCCGGCCGGGTTTTTTTGTGTCTCAGATTCGCCGCCTGGCCGCGATCATTCACCGCTGCCGATCTGCCAGATAAAGGTCGGATCGCGCCGGTTCACTTCCCAGTCGCCGACATTTCGGCTCTTGTAGATCACCGGATTGTGGGACGCGATGGTTCGGGCATTGCGCCAGTGCCTGTCCAGCGCGTTTATCACCCGCGTATCTGACGCGCCCAGCGCATTAAATAATTCGCTGGCCGCGCGGGTAATCCATTCAACGGCGACGACCTGCGCTTTGGCGGCCTCCACTTCGGCCTGCACGTTGGCGGCGTGAATCAGGCTTTCTGTTTGCCCTTGTTGGTGCGCATCAAACGCAAGCTGGAGCGACGGCGTAGCCTGCTGCACGGCGGCATCTGTCGCCCAGACCCAACTGCTTATCTGGCCGACAACCTGCAACACCTGCACATCCTGTTTGACCTGGCGGGCATTACCGTGGCTGTAAATGCGTTTTCGTTGTGCAACGCTCCGGGACACATCCCGCACAATAGCGCGACCAATGCCGGCCAGCGTCGCGAGTAAGACATGCTGATAAAAAGCCGTCTGATAGCGAAAGCGTTCACTAAAGTCATACACATGCGCAGGCTCCACGTGCGCCTCGCGAAAGCGCGTAGTGCCGCTACCGGTCAGGCGTTGCCCAAATCCATCCCAGTCATCGTCCCGCTCAACGCTGTCCTGATGAGTGCTCACCACCGCAATCACGTCGCGCTGGTTATCGGTGCGCTTAGCGTACACATCAATCCAGTCGGCATAGAGTGTGCCGGTGCTGTAAAACTTTTCGCCCGTCAGTTGCCAACCGTGCCCGGTAGGGGAAACGGTGGTATTCACGTCTCCCAGCCTGACGCTGCCCGTTTCACTCCAGCCACTGCCGACGATGTCGCCATCAACAAAGCGGCGAAACCAGCGTTGACGGTCTTCGCTGTCAGGTTGATTGAGGCGATCCTCGACAAAGGCCATATGGGCACGCAGAGCCTGAGGCAGATTGGAATCCGCTTCTGCCAGCTCGGTGAGCAAACGAAAAAGCTGCGGCAGCGAAGCCCCCAGGCCGCCATTAGCCGTTGGGATACGCAGCGTGCCAAAGCCCGCCGCCTTAAGCCAGTTTATCGGCTCATGCAACAGTGTCCGGTCGCGTTCGCGTGCAGCGGCCCCGTCGGCGATGCGGGCAAAAACAGGACGAAAGCGTTCTGCCAGACGGGTGTAATCAGGTTCAGACATGGTGTTCTCCTTGAGCTGACGGGTCATCAATATCGTGGCGCGTCGGTTCAAAGCGCACCACAAGCAGGAAAATGATGGGGATGAGAGCGGCCAGTGACACGATCCAGAACAGGTTGGTGCCATAAGCCGCCTGCAATATCGGCAGAATGAACAGCGCCAGTGCGCTTCCTGCACCAGAGATCAAACGGCTAAATCCGACGCCGGTGGCGCGAATAGATGTGGGATAGGCGAGGGCGGGATAGATCATTAACTGCGCACCGGGTCCGAACCCTTCGGCAAACAGCCACACTCCCAGCAGCAGAATGGCAAAGACCACACCGTAAGTGGCTTCAGGATGCCCGATCAAGGCCAGTGAAATCAGGGCGATAAACTGTAGCGCAAACCCCGCGATGGCCACATGACGAGAGGGAAATTTCCAGGCCAGTCGCATGCCCAGCAGGCCGCCGGTAAAGGCGAACAGCGCATTAAGTCCCAGTGAGGCGGCAATGGTTTCGAACACGCCCGCGCCCAGAAACTGCGCCAGAATCGAGGGCAGGAAAAACGCGATAGCCGTGTATTCAAAAGCGATACAGGCGTTCATCACCGCTGCCACGATAGTGCGTTCGCGATATGGCTTCTGGAACAGCACGCGGAAACTGACCGCCGGTGCGACAGGCTCGATGGCAGAGGACTTATCTTCATGTGCCTGGATGCCATAGGACTCACGCAGAATACGGACGGCACCGCGTAAATCTCCCTGATTAGCCGCCCATAAAGGCGATTCATTCATAAACTTGCTGCGCACGGCAATAATCAGCAGGGCAGGCACGGCACCAAACAACAGCGATGCCCGCCACAGCCAGTCAATGTGCTGGGCTGGCAACAGGAAGTAGAGGGCGAAGATGATGAAAAAGCAGACCGACGAGGCGGCATACCACATCGGGCACCAGGCCGCCAGTCGCGCAGCTTTGTTGCCTTTACCCGAAAACTTCGAGAACTCGGCCAGATAGGCCATGGCCACAGGCAAATCCATTCCCACACCAATGCCCATCAAAAAGCGCGCCCCGATCATTACCCAGACATTCGGAGCCAGACCGGCAGCGAGGGCAGAAACGACGAAAAAAAGCATGTCTGCCATAAACACCGAATAGCGACCGTATTTATCGGTCAGCCAGCCGCCAGCCAGGTTGCCCACAATGGTGCCGATCATAATGGAGGAGGTGACCAGCCCGGTTAAGGTTGGCGTTAAGCTAAACGTCTTAACGACATCATCGATGCCGTAGGACAGCGTCGTGAGGTCATAGGCATCCAGAAAAACGCCGCCCAGCGCCAGAAACACGATCCAGCGCGCATAGCTGTTTTTGTCACTTTGCGTATTGATCAGTCGGGCCACATCGTTGACGGAGCGAATCGGTGTGGAAGGCGGCGAGGGGATCGCCACATAATCATCGATATTGAGAGTGCTCATGTTATCCTCGTTATTGTCTGTACAGGTGCTGCCTTTATAAGCAGTGCATACGCAGTAAACAAACATGAAAAAGTGATAAGGATTGCTTTAATTTCAATAAGTTATTTTTTATTTTCAGGCATGAAAAAGACCGGAAACGTGGGCACGCTTCCGGTATGGGTTGGGTGAATCAGGCTAACGAAGCCGTCTCGTTATGTTATGAGGCTTCAGCAGGGACGATCAGGCCCGCTGACGAGGGCGTGCGTCGGTAGCTGGCACCAGGATGAGGATGAGTAAGGCGATCGCCCAGCCCAAAAAGTTTCTCACGTAACGTGCCGGGCTGGTAATCCTGCTTATATACGCCGCGTTTTTGCAGTTCCGGCACCAGCAGGTTCACGACGTCAGCAAAGGTTTCATGAGTAACGGCATAAGCCAGATTAAAACCGTCAACGTCTGTTTCCTCCACCCAGCTCTGCAGTTCATCTGCCACGGTTTCGGTGCTGCCCACCAGCAGCGGCCCAAAGCCGCCAATGCCTACCCAGTCGGCCATGTTTTGCACCGTCCATTCACGCTGCGGATCGGCGGTCGAGAAGCTCTCTACAACAGACTGAATCGCATCGGTATGAAGATGTTTAAACACCTGATCGGGTTGATACTGACTAAAGTCAATGCCGGTCCAGCCGGAAATCAGGGCAAGGGCACCTTCGTGGCTGACATAACGTTTGTAATCCTGCCATTTGGCCTGGGCCAGCTTATCGGTCTCGCCCACGATCACGGTTTGCATATTGAAAATGAGAATGCTGCGCGGATCGCGTCCGGCCTCCTCTGCGCGCCGACGAATATCGGCCACGGTTTTCCTGAGCAGCACCTTAGACGGCGCGGCAACAAACACGCACTCGGCATGTTGCGCGGCAAAAGCTTTACCGCGGCTGGAGGCACCCGCCTGATATAACACCGGCGTGCGCTGTGGTGACGGCTCACACAGGTGAATGCCCGGCACCTGGAAAAAGGTGCCCTGATGGTTGATCGGATGGACTTTGTTCGGATCGCTGAAGATATGGCGCTCCCGGTCGCGAATAACGGCGTCGTCTTCCCAGCTGCCTTCCAGCAGTTTATAAACCACCTGCAAATACTCATCTGCATAATCGTACCGGGCATCATGACGGGTTTGCGTGGCCTGGCCCAGATTGCGTGCGCCGCTTTCCAGATAGGAGGTGACGATGTTCCAGCCAATCCGCCCTTTGGTAAGATGGTCCAGCGTCGACATCCTGCGCGCAAACGGATAAGGATGCTCAAACGAAAGCGAGGAGGTCAGGCCGAAACCGAGATGCTGAGTGACCATCGCCATTGGGATGATCAGCGCCAGCGGATCGTTAACCGGCACCTGAGAGGCACTGCGAAGGGCGGCATCATTGTTGCCGTTAAAAACATCATAAATGCCCAGTACATCGGCGATAAACAGGCCGTCAAATTTACCGCGCTCCAGCAGCACGGCTAAGTCTGTCCAGTATTCCAGGTCTTTGTACTGCCAGGAGCGATCGCGCGGATGCGCCCACAGGCCGGGTGACTGATGACCCACGCAATTCATATCAAAGGCATTTAAGCGGATTTCACGTTGTTTAGGCATAGCAGGCTCCTGAGCGGATGCGGCACGCCGGTGCCGCCCACTTTTTAGGGGGATAATAAACAGGTAAGTGATTAGTCAGTCAGTGAAAGGGGACATCGCTCGTTTAGCGTAGCGGTTGTGAGATTCAGCAGTTGACGGGCAACCGCTTCCGCATGCATTGCCACCTGCGGCAGGCCCATCAGTTCACCAAACCGACCGCGGGCCGCGGGACCGACCACATACAGATGGGAATTGCTGTGGCCCTGTGCCGTTCGCGTCTGCGACAGGGCATTGACATCAATGCCAAGCGCTAAAGGATCGGGCCGGATGACGCCGTCATCACACAACTGGCGTAGCAGGGCATCATGTTGTACCAGTTTCCCGTGCGCCGGGCCGGTGGTCACGATCACCTTATCCACCTCCCGCGTCACGACTTCGCCCGAGCGAGTTTGCAGATGCAGCCGTACCGCAGAATGGCTGGACTCTGCCGCCGTCAGCCGCGCCGCCATCACCTGCAACGATCCGTTTTCCTGCCGCGCGTTCAGCACCTGGCCTGCCTGTGGCGCAATGCGGTAGCGGTGCACATCCCACCACGGCCGCAGATGGCGCAGAAAGCGCCGTTGCTCATTCAGTGGCAGGCTCTGCCAGAGGGTCTGGCCCTGCCGACGAACCTCATCAAAGACGACCTGCCACGGAAGCCCGCGCGCCGCCGCCTGACGCATGTCCTGGCGGATGCGCCGTAACCAGCAGCGCACACCCGCTGGCCTGGCAAGGTGCCCTTCAAGCGACCAACTGAGGTCATGCTGACTGATATTGGGCCGGGGAAGTTGTCCACGGCGTGAAAACACGGTGACAGGGCCGCGGTGCCCCTGGCGATCCAGCGTGGCCACCATATCCGCCATCGTTAAGCCGCTGCCCACAATGGCGATGCGCTCCTCCGGACCGACAGAGGCGAGGGCTTTCTCCTGCCAGGGATCGGCGATGATGGCGGGATGGTCAGCCAGTGCGGTTAACGCGCCAGGCAACGACGGCGCGGGATGACTGACGGCCAGGACCACAATGTCGGCGGCAAGGTGTGTGCCGGCGGCGGTGCTGACCGTGCCATCCCGGAAAGCCACAGCGCGATCCTGCAGATGCGCCAGAACGACAGGCGACTCACGTTGTGCCGCCTCGAACTGTGCATTGACCCAACGGGCAAACTGCCTGCGCTGAGGATAGACATGACCATCGTGCCAGCGCGCGGCGGGATCGCTGACATATGCATCAGAGGCGCGATACCAGCGATCAAAGCTGCCTTCTTCATCTCCCGCCAGCTGCATGCGTGACGCGGGTACATTAAGGCGGTGAGCCGGATCGGCCGTCGAGTAGGCAACGCCCTGCGCCAGCTGCGACCGGGGTTCGATGAGCGTGACACGCAGTCCGGCCTGGCCCAGACGACCCAGATGCACGGCCAGCGCTGTCCCGCTAAATCCACCGCCCACGATGACAATATGCTGCTCTGACATAAACCGCCTCATTTGTTAGCTGGCACTGGCGCTTTTTTCGGGACGACGATCGCCACCGATAGTTTCACCAAAGGGACCTGTATTCACGCTGCGCTGTGCTTTCCCGGCGTGCGTCGACAGCGGCAGCAGTGGCATCAGTAACTCGGCTACCCGGTGCGCTTCTTCCAGATGCGGATAGCCCGACAGAATAAAGTTATCAATGCCCAGCGCCTGGTATTCCCGAATACGCGCTGCCACCTGCTGAGGGTTGCCGACCAGTGCAGTGCCCGCGCCGCCGCGCACCAGTCCGACGCCTGCCCATAAATTGGGGCCGATGCGTAAGCCTTCGCGTGAACCGCCGTGCAGTGCACTCATGCGCGCCTGGCCCGTAGAATCCATACGGGCAAAGATCTTCTGAGCGGATGCAATGGTTTCATCATCCAGATGAGCTATCAGTTTATCGGCTGCTGCCCAGGCTTCCTCTTCGGTTTCACGCACAATAACGTGCAGTCGAATGCCGTAGGACAACGCCCGGCCACGTTCCTGCGCCCGCTGGCGCACAACGTCCAGTTTGGCGGCAACCTGCTCAACGGGTTCGCCCCAGGTGAGATAAGTATCGACCTGACTGGCGGCCACGTCGACCGCATCGTCTGACGAACCACCAAAGTAGAGCGGTGGACCGTCGGCCTGCACAGGCGGAAACAGAATTTCAGCGCCCTCCACACGAATATGTTCACCGTGGAAGTCCACTTTCTCGCCTTTCAGCAAACGGGAATAAACCTCCAGGAACTCCCGCGTGACCTGATAGCGTTCGGCATGACTCAGGAAAATACCGTCGCCTTTATTTTCCACCGGATCGCCACCCGTCACCACATTGATCAGTAAGCGCCCGTCTGACAGACGGTCCAGCGTTGCCGCCATGCGCGCCGCCAGGCTCGGCGGCTGCAACCCCGGCCTGACCGCCACCAGATAACGCAGCTGTTTAGTGATGGGGGCCAGAGCCGCCGCCACCAGCCAGGAATCTTCACAACTTTTACCCGTGGGGATCAGTACGCCGTAGAAACCCAGATTGTCTGCCGCCAGGGCGACCTGTTGCAAATAGGGCAGATCGACCGCTCTGCCGCCCTGGGTGGTCCCCAGATAACGTCCGTCACCGTGGGTGGGTAAAAACCAGAACAGATTAATGTTTTTCGCAGAGGCTTCAGGCATTAGCAGATTTCTTTATAACGATATTTGAAATTGGCAAATGAAAAGCAATCTTTCAGTTATAAAGCCATTAGCAGAATACGTGCCAACTGTGTCTGGTCATTTTTTCCTTTGAATTTATAGCGTTATGATTTCAGCGTTCAGGTACGCGCTGTTGCATATGCAGCAGGCGTTGAACTTCAGTGCTGCATTTGCAGCACAGGGTCTCAGCCCGTGGCTCGTTTCCCTTCACGCTTAGCGTTATCGTGAGCGCTCAGTCACTTTGCAGGTATTCGCTATGGAACACGCTGGTCCCGATTTAATTGACCCGTCTTCTCTGGCCTTCAAAAGTATCCTGGATCGCCTGGCACCCACGGATGCCACGGTGTTAATCATTGGCGAAACCGGCACCGGTAAAGAGGTGATGGCGCGCTATCTGCATCACCACAGCCCGCGCCGCCGCGCGCCCTTTGTCGCCGTGAACTGCGGCGCACTGACGGAAAGTCTTGCCGAGTCAGAACTGTTTGGGCATGAGAAGGGCGCGTTTACCGGTGCCACGGAACGTCATCGTGGCTGGTTCGAGGCGGCGCAGGGCGGCACGCTGTTGCTGGATGAGATCGGTGAACTCAGTTTGCCGCTCCAGGTAAAACTGTTGCGCGTATTGCAGGAGAGAGAGATTACCCGGGTAGGTTCATCTCAGGCTATAAAGGTAAATGTTCGGGTGCTTGCCGCCACGAACCGCGACCTGACCGGTGCGATTGCCGAACGGCGCTTCCGCGAGGATCTTTATTACCGGCTGAATGTGGCCAGCGTGGCGCTGCCGCCTCTGCGCGAGCGCCGTGAGGATATACCGGTGCTGGCCGCGCATTTTCTGCAACACTATGCGCGCCGACTGGGCCGACCTCAGCTGCGTCTGAGTGAGGAGGCGATCGCGACGTTAAGCCGGTACGCCTGGCCGGGCAATATTCGGGAGCTGGAAAACACATTACATAATGCTGTTCTGCTCAGCCAGGAAACACTCATTGGCCCCGGGCATCTGCGTCTGGGCCACGTGACTGAGGCTGAACCGGTGCCTGAACAGGATGTGATTGATCAGTTTATCCGGCAGCAACTGCAGCACAGTGAAACGCCCCTGTATCCCAGAATTATTGAATCCTTAGTGCGCAATGCCTATGCGCTGAGTCAGGGAAATCAGCTCCAGGCGGCAGCGCTGTTGGGGATCAGCCGTCACAGCCTGCGCACCCATCTGGGCCACTGCGGCATCATTAAGCCGCGCCGCAGCAGCGTCATCGCGCCATCGCGTGCTTTGACAGACTCTGTGGTGCAGGAGCGCGAGTTGCGTATTGGTTACCAGAAGTTCGGCAATCTTGGCATTCTCAAAGCCCGTCAGCATCTTGAGCAGCAGCTGGTGGGCCAGAATGTCCGCGTGTTGTGGAGTGAATTTCCTGCGGGGCCACAGTTGCTGCACGCCCTGCGCGATCAGGAAATTGACTTTGGTACGACAGGCGAAGTTCCGCCACTGTTTGCCCAGGCCGATCAGGGCACCATGGTCTATGTGGCCTGGGAACCGCCTGCGCCGCAAAGTGTTGCCCTGATGGTCGCCAGACACAGCGCCATCACGACGATTGCCGATCTCAAAGGCAAGCGCATTGCGGTGAATAAAGGTTCTAACGTCCATTTTTTGGTGCTGCAGATCCTCGATGAAGCAGGACTGACGCTGGACGACGTGCGTATCGTGTATGCCCCACCGAAATATCCGTTAACCGCCAGCGACCTGAATGCGGTCGATGCCTGGATGATGTGGGACCCTTTACTGAGTGAGGCCGAACGTGGCGATCAACTGCGCGTCATTGCCGATGGCGTGGGCCGGGTCAGCAACCATCAGTTCTATCTGGCGGATCGCCAGTTTGCTACGCATTCACCCGATTTACTGCGCCTGTTGATGACCGCGCTGGAGCAGACTGGCCAGTATATCGATGCCCATCCGGCCGAGGCTGCCGGGTTACTGGCAAAGGAGTTGGGCATGTCCGACAGCGCATTACGTCAGGCGCTGGCGCGGCGTAGTCATCGAACTCAGGCGATGAACTTAGCGATTATTCGCGAGCAGCAGAGAATCGCCGATCGTTTCTATGCGCTCGGTCTGTTTCCCCGCGCCATCAACGTCCGGGACAGAGTCTGGCCGCAATGACGTTTTATGACTAAGGACAGAACTTATACGCATTAAGCCCTCAGGCACGGATTTGTTATGTTGCGCTGACAACACCTTCGTTCAGGACAGAAAAATGAGAAAAATAGTGATAAGCGCACTGATTGCGCTCGCTCAACTTGGCACCTTCGTGACAGCACAGGCGGAAGACAAACCCCAGGTCGTGAATATTGGTTTTCAGAAAGCGAATATTTTTGCGCTGCTGAAATACCGTGGCACGCTCGACAGCGAATTTAAAAAGCAGGGCATTGATGTGCGCTGGGTGGAGTTCCCGGCAGGCCCGCAGATGCTGGAAGGGCTTAACGTAGCAGTATCGATTTGGCGGCCACCGGCGATGCGCCTCCTGTTTTCGCGCAGGCGGCACAGGCCGATCTGGTCTACCTTGGCCACTCGCCGGCCAACCCGCAGACCGAGGCCATTGTGGTGCCGGCCGATTCCACGATCAAAAGTGTCAAGGATCTGAAAGGCAAGCGCGTGGCGCTGAACAAAGGATCGGATGTTAATTATCTGCTGGTGACTGCGCTGGAGCAGGCGGGGCTGACGTATAAAGATATTACGCCGGTTTATCTTCCGCCTGCCGATGCCCGGGCCGCCTTCCAGCGCGGTGCTGTCGACGCCTGGGTTATCTGGGACCCGTATTTGGCCGAAGTCGAAACCACGGCCCATGCGCGCCTGCTGAAAAATGCCGAAGGCTTAGTGCCGCATTACACTTTTTTCCTGGCCAGCCGCAAATTTGCTGATGGTCATCCCGAGACGGCGAAACAGGTGCTGAACGCGCTGAGTCAGCTGAGCACCTGGGCAAACAGTCATCAGGCTGACGCCGCAAAAATCCTTTCCGGCTCCACGGGGTTGCCTGTACCCATCTGGCAGCGCGCGCTGGCCCGCATGCCGTTTGGGGCGGAACGTATGACGCCCAACGTGTTTAACGAACAGCAGGCGCTGGCCGATAAATTTACCCAGATCGGTCTGTTGCCAGTGAAGGTGAATGTCAGCAGCGCGACGTGGGCACGGGATAAGCAGTAACGCGTGAGCGCGAGTGCTTTAAAGGCCTGCGGGTGAACCGTCAGGCCTTTTTTATTGGGGGCGACAGAGGACGATAGAGAAGGATTCACTCGCTGCGCTCGCCCTTCGGGTGGCCTGTCGGCCATGCAAAACGGCGTTGCCGTTTTGTCGTTCCCCGGTCGGGGGTTCTCATCCCCCTCTCAGGAGAACATACAAAAAAAAGTCCAGAGGTGAGTCTGGACGCTTCTTCAAATCTGGCGGTGAGAGGGGATTCACTCGCTGCGCTCGCCCTTCGGGTGGCCTGGCGGCCATGCAAAACGGCGTTGCCGTTTTGTCGCCCCCCGGTCGGGGGTTCTCATCCCCCTCTCAGGAGAACATGCAAAAAAAAAGTCCAGAGGTTAGTCTGGACTCTTCTTTGAATGTGGCGGTGAGAGGGGGATTCGAACCCCCGATACGTTGCCGTATACACACTTTCCAGGCGTGCTCCTTCAGCCACTCGGACACCTCACCGCAAATTGTTGCTGACCGCGCTGGGTCAACGGGGCGCTACTATAGGGAGTCGACCTGAAACGGTCAAGCACTATTTTTTTCTTTTTTTCTATTCGCTTAAGCTCTGAACGAATCGCGTTAAGGCTGCGCAAAATCGGGTTTTTTAATCACAAAACGCCCGTTTTTACGCAGTGTAAAGTCCGCTCAGCGGCAGGCGGTTACTGGGCGGTTTTAACCCGACTGGCAAAACTCTTGCGCAGCTTTTGCAGTTTAGGGGGAATCACCGCCATGCAATAGCCGTTTCGCTGGCCGGCACCTTCCCAGTAGTCCTGATGATAACCTTCTGCCGGATACCAGGCCTTTAATGGCTCAATGGTTGTGACAATCGGTTTATCATGATCCTGCTGAGCGCGTGCAATCGCGGCACGGGCTTCAGCTTCCTGCTCGGGTGTTTCGGGGAAAATGGCGGAGCGATACTGAGTGCCGATGTCATTGCCCTGGCGATTAAGCTGTGTTGGATCATGCGTGGCAAAGCTGATGTCCAGCAAATCGCCATAGCTGACCTTCTCAGGATCAAAGCCAATGCGAATGGCTTCTGCATGACCGGTGGCGCCACTGCAGACCTGCTCATAGGTCGGATTAGGGCGCTCGCCGCCGGTGTAACCGCTTTCGACTGACTCAACGCCAATCACGTCTTTAAAAACCGCTTCTGTACACCAGAAACAGCCGCCTGCGATTACTGCATATTCGATTGCCATAAATGTTACTCCTGTCTGGTCTGAAGGAAAGAGGTGGGGATGACGTCAGGCATTTTCAATATCTCTGAAGACGTCAGCGTAAAGAGAGCCGCGTTAAACGCCGTCTGATGTGGGGCCTTTTTGTCACACGATGCGTTTAGCGTAGCAGGGAATGTAGCGCTTAATGTTTCCTTAACACAGGGCAGCGATACTGAGGTGGATTCTACAGGAGACGCTATGAAAACCACGACTGTTACTGCCACCTCTTTCGTATCACGCCCATTCAGCGAGTACGTTGCCGTTATTCTTGCCGTCAGCGCTGTCATCAGCTTTCTGGCCTGCTGGTTTGTGAACTGAATCAGTCCACCGCGAAAAGGACCCTGGCCAGGCAACCTGAACGGTCAAGGCGATTTTCCAGCAGAAACTGTCCATGATGTAACTGCACAATCCGACTGACGATACTCAGGCCCAGCCCAATGCCACCATAGCGCGTATCCATGCGGACAAAGGCTTTGCTTAACTCGCCGCGCCTGCTTTCATCAATGCCGTCACCTTCGTCTTCCACGATCAGCGTCGGGCCTAGTGTGTTTTCAAGCCGCACGGTGATATTACTTTCAGATGGGCTGTAACGGTGGGCGTTTTCCACCAGATTGCGCAGAAGCATTCGTAACAGGATCGCATCACCTTTCACCCTGAAGCTATGCTCAACATCAAGGGTTAACGTTTGATGACGCACGGCAAGCATCGCACTCAACTCCGCTTCCATAGGCACAATCACTTCATCGATGAGGGCAACCTGCTGGTAGCTGCCTGAGGTAAACTGCTGGCCGGCACGGGTCAGCTGCAGCAACTGGGCAACATTTCCTGTCATCTGATCCAGACGATGTAATAAAGGTTGCGTATCGACGGCCTGATTTCGTTGTAGCAACTCAAGATGTAAGCGTAAACCTGCCAGCGGCGTTCGCAGCTCATGGGCCACATCGGCCGTAAACAGGCGTTCACGTTCCAGACTGTCTGTCAGACGTGCGACAAGGCGATTCACAGAGTGCGTAACAGCGTCAATCTCCTGCACCGATCCGGAAAAGGTGATAGGTTCCAGGTTTACCTCGCTCCGGTTCTCCAGTTCACGCTGCAACTGATAGAGCGGGCGGGTAATCCAGCGTACCGCCTGATAGCACAGGAGCAGCGGCAGCGTAATCATCACCAGACTGGGCAGGGCAAGACTCATCACGGCTTCGCGGACTTCTTTATGGACATGCCGGTCCATGTTGCGGTTATGCAGATGCGCCTCAACTAAAAATTGCACCTGTTCCTGACTTTCATGCCAGAGCCAGGCCACGCTGATGAGCTGGAAAAACAGCATAATGAGGCCAATCGTGAGAAGCAGCCGAAAACGCATGGTCGTCCCGGTGCGGTCAGTATTCATGTCTCGGGCATCTCGTTATCGGTTTTGGAGGGGGACAGGGCATAGCCGAAGCCGCGAACCGTTCTGATCATGCTTTTGCCGATCTTGTCACGCAGGTTGTGGATATGCACTTCCAGCGTATTGGTCGAAGGCTCGTTATCAAAATTATAGATATCCTGATACAGCAATTCGCGGTGCACCGGATGGCCCGCTTTGAGCATCAGGCGAGACAGAATCGAAAACTCTTTAGGGGTGAGATCAAGCAAGGCGTGGTCCAGATGGATCTGGCGATGGGTCATATCCAGCGACAGGTTGCCCACCTCCACGCGCGTATCCCCGTGGTTAACATGACGTCTGATAAGGGCACGAATCCTTGCCAGCAGTTCATCCAGCGCGAAAGGCTTGATCAGATAGTCATCGGCACCTGCATCCAGCCCGGCGATGCGCTCATCAATCGTGTCCCGCGCGGTAAGAATCAATACAGGCTGCATCTGCTTCTGACGGCGAAGACGCTGCAGAAAGTGCAGTCCATCCTCATCCGGCAGGCCGACATCCAGCACGATCAAACTGTAAAGCCCGCTGGCAAGATGAGCTTCCGCGGAACGGACCGTTGAAACCGCATCGCAGACATAGCCCGTGCCTTCCAGCGCCAGAACAAGACCTTGCAGCAGCAGAGCATCGTCTTCAACAATTAATATTTTCATAAGCGCTTAACAGGATACCTCTTTTGTATCAGTACCGATGACCGGACACAGCAATAGCGGGTCGCTCTTCCGCGAACTCACCTTGACAACCTTGTCCGGCAAGCGGATAAGGCAGGCCGTCCCGGTTTCGTCGGCTGTGCCTGCTTTGGGCAAACATGCCGGGATTGTTGCTGACATGACGAATGTTGTCACTCAACTTAGCTCAGCGGAAACGTTAATTAAAGATGAGATAAAGGGGGCTGCAAATCAGCCCCTTTTCGTCTCGCCCGGCATAATGCCTTAACCCGTAATAAGACGTTTTATCAAATGCGAAAGGGCAACATGACGGGCGGACTATTAATATAAAGGCGGAATAATAAAAAATGTTATTTTATCCGGGTTGAATCATTAGTGAATGTCTCCATTATTATTGCGCTAATACATTCGCATTAACGCGCAACAATGAAAGTCAGACGGTAATAAGTGAACAGTATGGATAAGAAAGATTAGGAAAACCTTAAACAGGACCATTTATTACATTTTTATTTCTTTTTTGCAGGCGCAAAATAAGTCGGCGTGAGCAGGCCGGTAATCGCCATTATTGCCAGCAGCAGAATTAAGCGTGACGGCTGGCACAGGAAATGCATATTTCTGGCAGAATGCAGGATTGCGTCTACACTTTATGGGGCGACAACGACAGTCAGTGAGTTTTTCAGCACTTAACGCGTATGTTTTTGGAGAAAGAGTTACCGAATTGCAGGGTTTTACCGCGCAGTCTCCTTACTTCATTCGGCCTTGCGCCGACCTCTTGCTGAACGCTCTCTGCTGCGATGTCCTGATGATGAACCCGTTTACAGGAGAAGACACGTGACCCAGACGGCAGAAAGTAATGCCTCGTTTCCGTCATTGAGCGGCGGTCTGTATGCCTTCTTTTTTGATGTTGATGGCACGCTGGCAGCGATACAGCCCCAGCCGGATGCCGCTTTCATTCCAAAACAGGTTGTAGCAGAGCTGCAACGCCTCTCTTCTTTATGCCACGGCGCGCTGGCGCTGGTATCAGGTCGTCCTGTTGAGCAACTGGATGCGCTTGCGGCACCATTGCACGCGCCGGCTGCCGGCGTGCATGGCGCTGAACGTCGTGACGCGGAGGGCAAGGTGCACCGCGTGTCACTGCCCGAAGAGACTGAACGTCAGCTAAAACAGATGCTGGAAGCCGAAATGGCCCACTGGCCAGATACGCAGCTTGAAGCGAAAGGGATGGCGTTTGCCCTCCATTATCGTCGGGCGATGGCACATGAGCAGGACATATTGCACCTTGCGCAGGCCGCCGTCGAACGTTTCTCGGGTCTGACATTGCAGCCCGGAAAGTGTGTGGTTGAAATTAAACCGACCGGCATTGATAAAGGCGCGGCTGTGCAGGCATTTATGCAGGAAGCCCCGTTCGCGGGACGTATTCCGGTGTTCATCGGTGACGATCTGACCGATGAGAAAGGCTTTGCCGCCGTCAATGCCATGCACGGGATTTCCGTGAAAGTGGGAGAAGGCGAAAGCCAGGCACGTTATCGTTTACATGACGTTACGGATGTCTATGCCTGGCTGGAAAGAACACGATTACAATTAGAGCAAGATAACGTTGGTAAGGAGTTTAGGTTATGAGTCGTTTAGTTGTTGTATCTAACCGTATCGCCATGCCAAATGGGAACAAAACCAGCGCGGGCGGCCTTGCCGTTGGCATCCTGGATGCGCTGAAAAGCACGGGTGGACTGTGGTTTGGCTGGAACGGTGAGATAAGTGAATTTTCGGGTGAGGAAGAAAACCCGGTATCGGTAACGGAGCACGATGGTATTGAATATGCTTCCTTCCCGCTGAGCCAGAACGAGTACGATCTCTATTATTGTCAGTTTTCTAATACCGTTATCTGGCCTGCTTTCCATTACCGCTTAGACCTGGTGCAGTTCCAGCGTGAAGCCTGGGAAGGATACTGCGAAGTTAATGATGCCGTCGCGCAGCGCCTGAAACCGCTGATCAAGCCTGACGACATTCTGTGGATTCATGACTACCACTTCCTGCCGTTTGCCGCAGCGCTGCGCCGGGCAGGCATCAACAACCGCATCGGTTTCTTCCTGCATATTCCTTTCCCGACGCCCGAAATTTTCAATGCGCTGCCGCCGCACAGAGAACTGCTGGAAATGTTGTGCGAATACGATCTGTTAGGATTCCAGACGGAATCTGATCGCGTCGCCTTCCTCGACAGTGTGAGCCAGCTGACGCAGTTGCAGAATAAAGGTGACAAAAAACATCGCGCCTATGGCAATACCTTTATGACGGAGGTGTACCCGATAGGGATTGAACCTGACAGCATTAAGGAGATGGCTGAAGGGCCATTGCCACCCAAAATGGCGGCGATGAAGAAGGAGCTGGGCGATGTGCGCAATATCATTGCCTGCGAACGTCTGGATTACTCGAAAGGCTTGCCGGAACGCTTCCTGGCGTATGAAGCGCTGCTGGAAAACTACCCGCAGCATCACGGCAGGATTCGTTACTCGCAGATTGCGCCAACGTCTCGTGGCGATGTGCAGGCCTATCAGGATATTCGTCATCAGTTAGAAACCGAGGCAGGGCGCATCAACGGGAAATACGGCACCCTGGGCTGGACGCCACTCTATTATCTTAACCAGCACTTTGACCGTCGTTTATTGATGAAAATTTTCCGTTTAACGGATGTCGGCTTAGTGACGCCGTTACGTGACGGGATGAACCTGGTGGCGAAGGAGTACGTGGCGGCGCAGGACCCGGACGATCCGGGTGTGCTGGTACTGTCCCGTTTTGCCGGTGCGGCTAACGAGCTGACGTCCGCGCTCATCGTGAACCCTTATGACCGCGATGAAGTGGCCGCGGCGCTGGATAAAGCGATTACCATGCCCCGTACCGAGCGTATCTCACGCTATAACGATATGATGGCGGTACTGCGTAAAAACGACATCACCGCATGGCGCGAAAACTTCCTGCGTGATCTTGAGAAGATTGCCCCGCGGAGTGCCGATCACGGCATGGCAAATAAGGTTGCCACCTTTCCGAAACTCGCCTGACAGCAGAGCAAGCCAGGGAAGGCTTGCTGTGCGTTACATCCCGCCGCTTTTGCATACACGCTGTTGCTAATGATTGTCCCCTAACTCAAAAGCGCTTTTGCGTCGCCAGGCGTCCGTCTGACGGCAAAGTGGCGTAAAAATGTGCAATTAACACCACCATTCACTTTCTTTACCTGTTTAAGCTGAAGTTCTCTTCATTCCTGCCGATAGTTAAAATGCATAAAACTCTCCTGCCTGCAATTCATTCATATCCTTAATGTAACTCCTTGTTACATCGGTGTACGCTCTCTAAACGGGTTGCTTTCAGCCTTTACGACGGATTGTCAGAAAGCGTGTAATCAGAATTGTCGGCCTTCTGCCCCTGTTTTCCCTTCTTTTTGTCTTATCACCTAACTGACTAATTTAAATACAAATAATGCGCGCTATAGGTAGCATATTCCACTGGTTTTATGGTTTTGGCTGGTTCTAAATATGGTGCAAATTCCATTCATTGAGATAAACAGGAATTCTGCCTGCCTTACAGAATCATCCCTGATTTTTGTAGCCAATTAAGTCCAGCTCAGGACAAATCCCTGTAAAAAAAACGTCAAATTGCGCAAAAAACAGACAGTGAGGAAGGGATAATAAAGCGTTACTGAAGAAAATAGAGGATAAAGTGTGATCTGCGTCACACTTTATCTAAAATTTCACCGAACTGTCGTTGTATGTAAGGATCATCCGATATAGATTTGCCTTGTTTTCGGATTAGTCTTAAAAAAAGCAAGCAAGCCTCAGGGAAGAAGGTTATCGACTTAAGAATAAGGTGGACTGAAAAGATTGACTTCTGACCGGACAGACAGGGTCGCAAAAAGAAGCAGAACTCAGAACCATTGCTTTTTATGTCTAATTATTTTGCCATCTTTAGATTTACCAACCAGCAGCTCGATACGCAGAGATGTCATCTGCGGTAAGTTACGTCGGGCTTTGTTGAATAATAGGTAATCATTCTGTTTTGTCTGCACTGTTTTGGTAGAAAACGCTGATGCCAGACAGAACACCGTCATACGCAAGCATGTAACGCATTGATTTTATGTTATCTGAAACAACCGTTTTCATAGTACCACAGCATAAAATCCATTTATTCAACAAAGCCGTTACGTCGCGTCTCTCAGGATGGAAAAATGGGTACATCTGAATTACTAAAACATATTTACGATATCAACTTGTCATATTTACTGCTCGCGCAGCGATTAATTAACCAGGAAAAAGCTTCTGCGATGTTTCGCCTCGGGATCGATGAAAAGATGGCTGACGCATTGTCTGAATTAACCTTACCTGAAATGGTGAAATTAGCTGAGACCAACCAACTTGTGTGTCAGTTTCGTTTCACCGATAGCACCGTTATTAATCGCCTGACGCAGGAATCACGTGTGGATGATTTACAACAAATCCATACCGGGATTCTTTTATCCAGCCGTTTATTACGCAGTGCGTCGAAAGACGCCGCGCCTACTAAAAAGAGGGCGGTATAATGGGTGAGAAAAGTATTGTTCAGGAAGCGCGTGATATTCAGCTCGCTATGGAGCTGATCACACTGGGTGTGCGCTTACAAATGCTGGAGAGCGAGACGCAGCTGAGCCGCGGTCGCTTGATCAAACTCTATAAAGAGTTGCGTGGCAGTCCACCCCCTAAAGGTATGTTGCCATTCTCGACTGACTGGTTCATGACTTGGGAACAGAACATTCATGCCTCAATGTTCTGTAATGCCTGGACGTTTTTACTGAAAACCGGTTTGAGCAAAGGGATTGATGCGGTGATTAAAGCCTACCGCCTTTATCTCGAGCAGTGCCCGCAATCGGACGAGGGCCCGCTGTTGGCGCTAACACGCGCCTGGACCTTGGTGCGATTCGTTGAAAGCGGTATGCTGGAATTATCAGATTGTAAATGCTGCAGCGGCAGCTTTATTAATCATGCACATCAGCCTGTTGGCAGCTTTGTCTGCAGCCTGTGCCAGCCACCATCACGTGCCGTAAAAAGACGTAAACTTTCTGCAGATACTGCCGATATCTTTCCACAACTGCTGGATGAACAGGTTAAACACGCCGTTTAAATTTGTTCGCAATGTGGAAGTCATCCAGCAGCGGTTAATCCCGCTGCTTTTTTTTTGCCTCCACAGGGTGAACATCTCCGGTTTCTCTGGCTTAACGTCGACCAACACGTTACGGACGTAAGGATTTTTCTGTGCTGATAATTTTAGGTTACATCGTTGTATTAGGTTCCGTGTTGGGCGGATACGCTTTAGTGGGCGGCCATCTTGGCGCGCTTTACCAGCCTGCAGAACTGCTGATGATCGCCGGGGCGGGCGTCGGCGCGTTTCTGGTGGGCAACAACGGTAAATCGATCAAGAAGACCCTCAAAGCTCTGCCGCTGCTGTTCCGCGGCTCGAAATACAACAAAGCGGTGTACATGGATCTCATGGCACTGCTTTACCGGCTGATGGCGAAATCTCGCCAGCAAGGCATGTTATCGCTTGAGCGTGATATTGAAGATCCCGCCCAGAGTGAAATTTTTGCTAATTATCCCCGCATCTTAGCCGATAAACAGTTAGTCGACTTCATCACCGATTATTTACGCCTGATGGTGAGCGGCAACATGAATGCTTTCGAAATCGAAGCATTGATGGATGAAGAGATTGAAACCTATGAACACGAGTGTGAAGTGCCGGCACAAAGTATCGCTGCCGTCGGCGATGGCCTGCCCGCTTTCGGTATCGTTGCGGCGGTAATGGGCGTGGTTCATGCCCTGGCGTCAGCTGACCGTCCAGCCGCCGAGCTGGGGGCACTGGTGGCACATGCCATGGTGGGAACGTTCCTCGGGATTTTACTGGCATACGGTTTTATTTCGCCTCTGGCGTCGGTATTACGTCAGAAGTGTGCTGAAACGACCAAGATGATGCAGTGCGTGAAAGTGACATTGCTTTCCAGCCTGAACGGTTATGCACCGCAGATCGCCGTCGAGTTTGGTCGTAAAACGCTTTATTCAGCTGAGCGTCCATCGTTCAGCGAACTGGAAGAACACGTTCGTAACGCGAAGAACCCGGCTAAACAGACTTCGGATCAGACCTCATGAAACATGGCAATCGCCCAATTGTGCTGATTAGAAAGCGCAAACATAAAAAACATGAAGGAGGACATGGCTCATGGAAAATCGCCTATGCCGACTTTATGACGGCGATGATGGCATTTTTTATGGTGATGTGGCTGCTGTCGATCGCCAGCCCACAACAGCTTATCCAGATAGCAGAATATTTTCAGACGCCCTTAAAAGTGGCGCTGACGGGTGGACAGAGAAGTAGCGACAGTAGCAGCCCGATCCCAGGCGGAGGAGACGATGCTACGAAGAAAGAAGGTGAAGTCAAAAAGGTTGTGGATATGGATGCGCAGAAACGCAAGCTGGATGAAATTCGCCTCAACCGTCTGCGTGAAAAGCTCGGCCAGTTAATCGAAGCTGATCCGCGCCTGAAAGCGCTGCGTCCGCACCTGATTATTAATATGGTTGATGAAGGGCTGCGTATTCAGATCATCGACAGCCAGAACCGCCCGATGTTCAAGACCGGCAGTGCAGAAGTTGAACCTTATATGCGTGATATTTTGCGCGCGATTGCCCCGATTTTGAATGACATCCCTAACCGTATCAGTATCGCGGGCCATACGGATGACATTCAGTATGCGACCGGTGATAAAGGGTACAGCAACTGGGAATTGTCAGCGGACCGTGCCAATGCGTCACGTCGTGAACTGGTGATTGGTGGGCTGGATGGTGGAAAGATTCTGCGTATCGTCGGCATGGCAGATACCATGAAACTGAAAAATCGCGGCGGCGATGATGCCGTTAACCGTCGTATCAGTTTGCTGGTGTTGAACCATGATACCGAAGCCGCGATTGAGAAAGAGAACGCAGAAAGTGACGCGGTTCAGATTAGCGATCCCTCTGCGTTGGAAAAAGTGACCGCGCCGTCAGCACCCGGCAGTAATGCGGCTGATAAAACATCTTCCAAACCTGCAACTGCCACGTCGGCGGATGCAGTGAAAACAGCGAACTCCGCACCGTCAGCCGCATCGACGAGCGCAGAGAAAGCCGCGACCGCAGCCTCGTCAGCGTCATCGACGAGCGCGGTGAAAACAGCAGCCTCCGCATCGTCAGCCTCACCGGCGGTCGCGGCGAAAACAGCGACCTCCGCGACGTCAACCTCTTCGGTTCGTGCGGTAACAACAATAACGCCTGCACCGTCAGCCCTACCGGCGGATGCAACGAAAACAACCTCCGCACCGCCAGCGTCTTCGGCAGGTGCGGTGAATACAGCAGCCCCCTCACAGCCGAGGTGATTCCCGTGAGCATGGACATCAGCGATTTTTACCAGACGTTTTTTGATGAAGCCGATGAGCTGTTAGCGGATATGGAGCAACACCTGTTGGGACTCGATCCCCAGGAGCCAGACTCTGAACAGCTTAACGCCATCTTCCGCGCCGCCCACTCGATTAAAGGCGGAGCCGGAACCTTTGGTTTTACGGTTTTACAGGAAACAACCCACATCCTGGAAAACATTCTGGATGGTGCTCGTCGCGGCGAGATGCAGCTCAGCACCGACATCATCAATCTGTTTTTGGAAACTAAAGATATTATGCAGGAACAGCTAGATGCTTATAAAACCGCGCAAGAGCCTAACGCGGAAAGCTTCAAGTATATCTGTGAAGCATTACGCCAGCTGGCGTTAGAGGCGAAAGGTCAGCCGGTTGAAGCACCGGTTGTGGTTGCGCTTGAAACGCCTGTCAGTCAGGCAGAATCCGCCTCCTCTGATGCTGAAGGTGTTCACCTGCAGTTGGTCGACCTGAAAGAAAAAGATATCGACCTGATGCTGGAAGAGCTGGGTAATCTTGGCACGCTCAGCAACGTGAAGAAAGGCAGCAATACGCTTGAGTGCCACATTACCGGCGTAGGCAAAGACGACATTATTGCTGTGCTGTGTTTCGTTATTGATGAAGCGCAGATTCGCTTCCCGGGTGCTGACGCTGCCGCGGCGGTAGCCGAAAGCGTGGATGCGCCTGCGGTTGCCGATGTTCAGACTGCGACCGTGACCGAATTGCCGGTTGCCGCGGTGAAACGCGAAAGCAAACGCGCTGCCGCGCCCGCGAAGACCAGCGAATCAAGCAGCATCCGTGTTGCGGTTGAGAAGGTTGATCAGCTGATTAACCTGGTGGGTGAACTGGTGATTACCCAGTCAATGCTGGCACAGCGTTCAGGTGAACTGGACCCGGTCGCGCACGGCGAACTGTTGAACAGCATGGGGCAGCTTGAGCGTAATGCGCGTGACCTGCAAGAATCTGTGATGTCGATTCGTATGATGCCTATGGAGTACGTCTTCAGTCGCTTCCCACGTCTGGTGCGTGATTTGGCCAGCAAGCTGGGCAAAGAAGTTGAACTGACGTTACTGGGTAGCTCGACGGAACTCGATAAGAGCCTGATCGAACGTATCATCGATCCGTTAACGCACCTGGGGCGTAACAGTCTTGACCACGGCATCGAAACCCCGGAGAAACGTATTGCGGCAGGTAAGGTTGCCACAGGTAATCTGACACTGTCAGCAGAACACCAGGGCGGCAACATCTGTATCGAAGTGTCAGATGACGGTGCGGGCCTTAACCGCGAACGTATCCTGGCAAAAGCTCTGTCATCGGGCCTGCCGGTGCATGAAAACATGAGCGATGAAGAAGTCGGCATGTTGATTTTCGCGCCAGGTTTCTCAACGGCAGAGCAGGTCACCGACGTATCTGGCCGCGGTGTGGGCATGGATGTGGTGAAACGTAACATTCAGGAAATGGGTGGCCATGTTGAAATTGCCTCAAAACAAGGCAAAGGCACCACCATCCGTATTCTTCTGCCGCTGACGCTGGCGATTCTGGACGGCATGTCAGTACGCGTAGCGAACGAAGTCTTTATTCTGCCGTTGAATGCGGTGATGGAATCGTTACAGCCGCGTGCTGAAGAGCTGAAACCCCTGGCGGGCGGCGAATGTGTTCTGGAAGTGCGCGGCGAATACCTGCCACTGGTTGAACTGTGGAACGTCTTTGACGTGAAAGAGGCGAAAACCGAAGCGACGCAGGGCATTGTGGTGATTCTGCAGAGCGCGGGCAAGCGTTACGCTTTGCTGGTGGACCAGTTAATCGGTCAGCACCAGGTTGTGGTCAAAAACCTGGAAAGCAACTATCGCAAAGTTCCAGGTATTTCAGCCGCCACCATCCTCGGCGATGGCAGCGTGGCGCTGATTGTGGACGTTTCGGCGTTGCAATCACTTAACCGTGAAAAACGTGTGGCCGGCGCTGCCGCCTGATTGATAATGAAAGGGTAAATAACATGAGTGGAATGGCAACCGTGACAAAAATTGCTGGCGAAACCGTTGGACAGGAGTTCCTGGTCTTCACGCTGGGTGATGAAGAGTACGGCATCGATATTCTGAAGGTTCAGGAAATTCGTGGTTACGATCAGGTAACCCGCATTGCCAACACGCCTGATTTTATTCGCGGCGTGACAAACCTGCGCGGCGTTATCGTGCCAATCATCGATTTGCGCGTGAAGTTTTCACAGCCAGACGTTGAGTACAACGAAAATACCGTGGTGATCGTGCTGAATCTCGAAAACCGCGTCGTCGGTATCGTGGTTGACGGTGTGTCGGATGTCCTGTCGCTGACGCAGGAACAGATCCGTCCTTCACCTGAGTTCGCTGTGACTATGTCAACAGAGTACCTGACAGGTCTGGGTGCACTGGGCGAGCGCATGTTGATTCTGGTCGACATCGAAAAGCTGCTGAGCAGCGAAGAGATGGCGCTGGTCGACAACCTGCGTACCGCGTAATCGTTAAACACGGGCCAGCCAACGCTGGCCCGTGTTGTTATTCTGCACGCCGAACCTGTCATCACCGCCTTTCCTTCACCCGTCGACCTTTCAAAAAACACGCTGTCTGTGATCCTGCTCCAGGATTAGCATATTGCTCTGGTTTCAATAATTACAAAAGTCATTTGAACCCCTTTTAAAAAGCGAAATGGCTAAAACATCCTGCGTTGCCGCCGATACAGCCCCTGCACGTTACTTATTTAGTCGGGGAAAAAGATGTTAAAACGGATAAAAGTGGTGACCAGTCTGATTACGGTACTGATGCTTTTCGGTGCCCTGCAACTGCTGTCAGGCAGCCTGTTTTGGTCAGCGCTCAATAATGATAAAGCGGCGTTTGCCTTGTCGCAGATTTCAACACGCAACGTGGCGGCCATGACGGATGCCTATATGGCTCTGAACCAGTCACGTACTACGCTCAACCGCGCCATGTTGCGGTTACAAACCAGTCTGGCATCGCAAATGAACGGCGGTCAGCTGGACAGCCTGACGGACAAAGCCATTAGCGAAGCCAATAAAGGTGAGCAGTATCTTGCCGAGTTTAATGCCATTCCGGAAACGCCAGGCGCGGATACCGAAATGCGCGATCAGTTACAAAACCATTTTGCCGCCTATCTGACCGGTCTGCGCGGGATGATCGCCAGCCTGAAAGCCAAAGATCTGGAAGGCATGTTCAAACAGAACATTGAACAGAAGCAACAGGCCATGCAGGCCACCTATACGGCCTGGCGTCTTAAGCAGAGCGAGCTGTCTTCCCACGGTGCAGAACAAAACCAGCAAGCCTTTACTCAGATGATTTGGTTGCTGGGCATGGTCGGCGCCCTGGTGGTCGTGGTGATCATCGGTTGCTGGTTTGGCCTGCGCCAGGTGCTGATTTATCCCCTGCAACGTCTGCTGGTGGATATCCGCACGATTGCCTCCGGTGATCTGACGCAGCCAGTGAAGGTAGAAGGCCGTAATGAGATGAGCCAACTGGCCGCCGGTATCCGTGAGATGCAACAATCTCTGGTGACAACGGTGGGTGAAGTCCGCAGCGGTTGCGATGCGATCTTTACGGGTGCCAGCGAAATCGCCGCGGGCAATAACGATTTGTCCGCACGCACGGAAGAGCAGGCGGCCTCGCTTGAGCAGACCGCCGCCAGCATGGAGCAACTGACCGCCACGGTGAAACAAAATGCGGATAATGCGCGTCAGGCTTCACAACTCGCCCATACCGCATCTGAAACCGCCTTGCAGGGTGGCAAAGTTGTGGATGGCGTCGTCAGCACAATGAAAGAAATTGCAGACAGTTCCAGGAAAATCGCTGACATTATCAGTGTGATCGATGGTATTGCTTTCCAGACGAATATCCTGGCGTTGAACGCCGCCGTCGAAGCGGCGCGTGCAGGCGAGCAGGGCCGTGGCTTCGCGGTTGTCGCCGGCGAAGTACGTAGCCTGGCGCAGCGCAGTGCGCAGGCCGCCAAAGAGATTAAAGGGCTGATTGAAGATTCTGTTGCTCGTGTTGACAGTGGTTCGCAGCAGGTCGAGAGCGCGGGTAGCACCATGAATAATATTGTGGGTGCCGTCACCCGCGTGACCGACATCATGGGTGAAATTGCCTCGGCATCGGATGAACAAAGCCGCGGTATCGATCAGGTGGGGCAGGCGGTGACAGAAATGGATCCGGTGACGCAACAGAACGCCTCGCTGGTGGAAGAGTCTGCCGCCGCCGCTGCCGCGCTGGAGCAACAGGCGAGCTCACTGTCCCAGGCCGTTTCCGTCTTCAAAATCTCCCGTACTTAAGCGTTCTGACAGTTTTTACTGCCAGCGTGATGATCAATTCACGCTGTCAGTAAAGTTCCGCCTGCGCGGGCCGATAAACAGAATCGAATTGCTAATGAATGAGGTTTCTATGTTTAGTCGAGTACGCGTTGTCACCGGCCTCCTGTGTGTACTGGGGCTTTTTGCCTTGCTGCAGGTTTTCTCGGGTGGGGTATTTTTCAAAACGGTTACGGAAGATAAAGAAAACTTTGCTTATAACCAGCGTCTTAGCACCTTGCAACGCGCCATGGGAACGTCATGGGTTGCGCTTGTCCAGGCACGTAATACCTTAAACCGTGCGGGCATTCGTTATTTGCAGGATGGGCAGATGGCAGGTTCGGGAGCCACCGTAAAAGAGCTGGTGGCGCTGGCTGACAGTGAGCTGAAACAGGCTGAAAAGGGCTATGAATTATTCAATGCCAACCTGTCAGAGAAAGGAAAAAGTGCGGCTAACGTGCTGACGCTACAGGCCAATTACAAACAATTCCACGATGGTCTGGCGGAACTGATTGTGTTTCTGCGCAACGGCAACTTTAAAGGGTTTGTTGATCAGCCGACACAAAGTTATCAGGACAAATTCCAAAAAGATTATGACGACTGGCTTAACTACAACCTGGTACTAAGCCAGAAAGGCATCGATGCCAATAATGCCGCTTATCAGCGCATGATTATGCTGGTTGCGGGGACGCTGGTCGTTACGCTGCTGGTGATCGTGCTGGTGTGGAATCTTATGCGCAGCCTGCTGATTCGCCCGTTAAAACAGAGCATCGATCATATCCAGCATATCGCACGGGGTGACCTGACGCAGCCTATCGCCATTACCGTACGTAATGAAATTGGCGATTTGCTGACGTCTCTGCAGGAGATGCAACGTGAACTGGTCCGTACGGTCAGCACCGTCCGTGATGGGGCCGATGCGATCTATACCGGCGCCAGCGAAATTGCCGTAGGGAATAACGATCTGTCGTCGCGAACAGAGCAGCAGGCGGCTTCGCTGGAGCAAACCGCTGCCAGCATGGAACAGCTTACCGCGACCGTGAAGCAAAATGCTGAAAATGCCCGTCAGGCGTCGACGCTGGCGCTGAATGCCTCTGAAACCGCACAGCAGGGCGGCAAAGTGGTGGACGGTGTCGTGACCACGATGAAAGAAATTGCGGGCAGTTCCAGAAAAATTGCCGATATCACCAGCGTGATTGATGGCATTGCTTTCCAGACCAATATCCTGGCACTGAATGCGGCCGTGGAAGCGGCACGCGCAGGTGAGCAGGGCCGTGGCTTTGCGGTGGTTGCCGGTGAGGTGCGCAATCTTGCACAGCGCAGTGCACAGGCGGCGAAAGAGATTAAAGGGCTGATTGAGGACTCCGTCAGTCGCGTGAATACCGGTTCAGTCCTGGTTGAAAGCGCAGGCGATACCATGAACGAAATCGTCAGCGCCGTCACACGCGTCACCGACATCATGGGAGAGATTGCCTCTGCTTCAGACGAACAGAGCCGTGGCATCGACCAGGTTGGCCTGGCCGTGACCGAGATGGATCGCGTGACACAGCAGAACGCCTCGCTGGTTGAAGAGTCGGCCGCCGCGGCTGCGGCACTGGAAGATCAGGCCAGCAACTTAAAACAAGCGGTTTCTGTCTTCAATATTGGTAAAGAAATTGTCACGCAGGCTGTTAACAAGACAACGGCGGCAAAAAGTTTACGTTTAGAAAGTCCGTCAGAGGGCATTCGCCAACCCTCATCACGCAGTGATGAGAACCGGGAAACCTTCTAATTGCCTGGATGGCCCAACCGCTGATGTGCGGTTGGGCATAGCAGCAGACGTTTAACAGGTGTAGTTCAGGCCAGGTGCAAAGATGAAGAAATCGACGTTATTAGATCAACCAGAGGCGACAACGCTGCTCTCACAGATGGTGCAGCGGCTGCCCCTCTCCGATACCCATTTTCGCCGTATCAGCCAGCTCATCTATCAGCGCGCGGGTATCGTGCTGGCCGATCATAAGCGCGAGATGGTTTACAACCGTCTGGTACGTCGTCTGCGCACGCTGAATATTGATGATTTTGGTCGCTACCTGGCCCTGCTGGAGAACGATCCTAACAGTGCTGAGTGGCAGGCGTTTATCAACGCTCTGACCACTAACCTGACCGCTTTTTTCCGCGAGGCGCACCATTTTCCTATCCTGGCGGAACATGCACGTAAACGTCAGGGCAATTTCAGCGTCTGGAGCACGGCCGCCTCAACGGGCGAAGAACCTTACTCTATCGCGATTACCCTGGCCGAAACGCTGGGAACCGGACCCGGTAAATTCCAGGTCCATGCCAGTGATATCGATACCCAGGTTCTGGAAAAAGCCGTGGCGGGCGTTTACCGCCAGGAAGAATTACGGACGCTGTCGCCTGCACAGCTACAACGTTTCTTTTTGCGGGGTACGGGCCCGCATGCTGGCATGGTGCGTGTGCGCCCCGAACTGGCGAATATGGTGAATTTCAGTCAGCTGAATTTGCTGGCCAACGACTGGAACCTGCCGGGTCCGTTCGATGCCATTTTCTGCCGTAACGTAATGATCTATTTCGATAAAGAAACACAAGAAAAAATTCTACGTCGTTTTGTTCCACTGCTTAAGCCTGGCGGCATCCTGTTCGCCGGACACTCAGAAAACTTTAGCCAGATTAGTAAAGAGTTCTGGCTGCGTGGGCAAACCGTTTATGGACTGACGAAGGAAAGATGATGAGCAAAATTACCGTGATGTGCGTAGATGACTCTGCGCTGATGCGGCAACTGATGACAGAAATCATCAACAGTCATCCTGATATGGAAATGGTGGCGACGGCCCCGGATCCATTAGTGGCCCGCGATTTAATTAAACAGTTTAATCCGCAGGTGTTGACGCTGGATGTTGAAATGCCGCGCATGGATGGACTGGATTTTCTTGAAAAACTGATGCGTCTTCGCCCGATGCCGGTCGTGATGGTGTCATCACTGACGGGGCAGGGTTCAGAAATCACGCTGCGCGCGCTCGAGCTCGGTGCGGTGGATTTCGTGACCAAACCACAGCTAGGCATTCGTGAAGGTATGCTGGCTTACAGCCAGATGATTGGCGATAAAATTCGCGCGGCTGCCCGGGCACGTCTGCATGTGCGCACCACCATGCCTGCCCCGGTCACGCTGAAAGCCGGTCCGCTGCTGAGTAGTGAAAAGCTGATTGCGATTGGTTCATCTACGGGCGGTACAGAAGCCATCCGCCACGTATTGCAGCCGCTACCGGCCACCAGCCCTGCGCTGCTGATTACGCAACATATGCCACCGGGATTTACCCGTTCGTTTGCCGAGCGGCTAAACAAGCTCTGCCAGATTACGGTGAAAGAGGCCGAAGATGGTGAGCGTATTCTTCCTGGCCATGCTTATATCGCGCCCGGCGCGATGCACATGGAGCTGGGTCGCAGTGGTGCGAATTATGTCGTGAAACTGAACGACGGTCCGCCAGTTAACCGTCATAAACCGTCAGTCGATGTGTTGTTTAAATCGGTGGCGATCAACGCCGGGCGAAATGCCGTTGGCGTGATCCTGACCGGTATGGGTAACGATGGGGCAGCAGGCATGCTGGAAATGCATCGTGCCGGCGCCTGGACCATCGCGCAAAATGAAGCAAGTTGTGTCGTTTTTGGCATGCCACGCGAGGCGATAGCCAGCGGCGGTGTGAGCGAAGTAGTGGATTTAAGCAACATCAGCCAGCACATGCTGGCGAAAATTAGCGCCGGACAGGCATTGCGTATTTAACAGGCCCGTCCTGCCGGGCGAGATAACACAGGAGTAGATATGGCTGACAAAAATATGCGCTTTTTAGTGGTGGACGACTTCAATACGATGCGTCGTATTGTCCGTAACCTGCTGAAAGAGCTGGGCTTCAATAACGTAGAAGAAGCGGAAGACGGCGTCGATGCGTTAACCAAACTCAAGGCAGGTGGTTTCGATTTCGTTATCTCCGACTGGAACATGCCTAACATGGATGGCCTGCAACTGCTGCAGACCATTCGCGCAGATGCGGCCATGGCCAGTCTGCCTGTGTTGATGGTGACGGCTGAAGCGAAAAAAGAAAACATCATTGCTGCCGCTCAGGCAGGTGCAAGCGGCTATGTCGTTAAGCCGTTTACGGCCGCCACGCTTGAAGAGAAGCTGGGCAAAATTTTTGAAAAACTGGGTATGTAAGGAGATGTGATGAGCGACCTTCCGAAATCAGCTGAGCAAGCCGCGGCACAAGATATCATTTCCCGCATCGGTTCACTGACACGCATGCTGCGTGATAGTTTGCGTGAGCTGGGGCTGGATCAGGCCATTGCAGAAGCTGCTGAAGCCATTCCTGACGCCCGTGATCGTCTGGACTATGTAGTGCAAAAGACCGCTCAGGCGGCCGACCGGGCGCTGAACAGCGTCGAAGCAGCGCAACCGCACCAGGACAAAATGGAAGCGGGAGCGATTGCGCTTAAAGGACGCTGGGATGCATGGTTTGAGAATCCTATTGAACTTGCCGATGCGCGCGAGCTGGTGACGGATACGCGTCAGTATTTAGGGGAAGTGCCTGAGCACACCTCTTTTACTAACAAGCAGTTGCTCGACATCATGATGGCGCAGGATTTCCAGGATCTCACCGGTCAGGTGATCAAACGCATGATGGATGTGATTCAGGAGATCGAGCGCCAGCTGTTAATGGTGCTGCTGGAAAACATGCCAGAAGTGAGCGCCGAAAAACGTCAGGTTGGCACTACGCTGCTTAACGGTCCTCAGGTTAACGCTGCCGCCCCTGGCATTGTTGCGAACCAGGATCAGGTAGATGACCTGCTGGACAGCCTCGGTTTCTAATCACCTGGCTGTCTCGCCATCGCGACATTGCGATGGTCCCTTCTGAAAAGTGGCCTGCTCACCGCGGGCCACTCCGCTTTTCTCTTTTGCTATCCGTGAAAGAGCATGTGTTTTTCACGTTTTATCCACGCTTTAACCAAACTCAAATTTGGCATTCTATGCTCAGAATTCCTGCCAACCGAGGTTTGTGGTGTCAGAAAACAGTGATGAGGACAAAACAGAATCGGCCACGGCCCACCGACTTGAAAAAGCGCGTGAAGAGGGCCAGATTCCGCGTTCGCGCGAGTTAACCTCACTATTGATGCTGTTGGCAGGCATCATGATTTTATGGGTTGGCGGAACGGCAATGGCCCATCGACTGGCGGCAATGGTGTCAACCGGACTCAGTTTCGACCACGGCATGGTGACCGATGACAAAATTATCATCGCCCACGTCGGTAATCTGATCATGCAGGCTATTGCCGCGCTTCTGCCGCTTCTGGGCGGGCTGGTTCTGGTGGCCATTGCTTCACCGATGCTGCTGGGCGGCGTGGTCATCAGCGGCAAATCCATCAAAGTGGATTTTAGCAAGCTGAACCCGTTGCCAGGCTTCAAACGCATGTTCGCCGCGCAGGCCTGGACGGAGCTGTTTAAAGGCATTCTGAAAACCATTCTGGTGGGCTGCGTGGCAGGCTGGTACATCTGGACGCACTGGCCCGATATGCTTCGGCTGATTGCCGAGTCGCCGACCACAGCCCTGATCCATGGCATGGACATGATCGCTATCTGTTGTGCGCTGGTTATGCTCGGCCTGATCCCCATGGTGGGATACGACGTTTTCTGGCAGCTTTACAGCCACTTTAAAAAATTGCGGATGTCACGTCAGGAAATTCGCGATGAGCACAAGCAGCAGGAAGGTGACCCGCACGTGAAAGGGCGCATTCGTCAGCAGATGCGTGCGGCAGCCCGTCGTCGCATGATGGCCGATGTGCCCAAGGCCGACGTGATCGTTACCAACCCAACACACTATTCGGTTGCGCTGCAATATAACGAGAAGAAAATGAGTGCGCCCAAGGTTATTGCCAAAGGCGCTGGCGAGATCGCCTTACGCATTCGTGAACTGGGCGCAGAACACCGCATTCCGGTTCTGGAAGCACCGCCGCTGGCGCGTGCGTTATACCGTCATACCGAAATCGGGCAACACATTCCTGGCGCCCTTTATGCGGCCGTCGCGGAAGTGTTGGCCTGGGTCTGGCAGCTTCGCCGCTGGAAGCGCGAAGGTGGCCTGGTGCCCGTAAAACCTAAAGACCTGCCGGTCCCGGCAGAGATGGACTTTGCAGGAGAGAGCAAAAACGATGGCTAATCTGGCCGCTAAACTACGCCTTCCAGGCAACTTCAAAGACATGCAATGGCAGGTCCTTGCGGGTCCGGTGCTGATCATCATGATTTTGTCGATGATGGTTCTGCCCTTACCGCCGTTTATCCTTGATCTGCTGTTTACCTTTAACATTGCCTTGTCGATTATGGTGCTGCTGGTCGCCATGTTTACCCAGCGCACGCTGGAGTTTGCGGCCTTTCCCACCATTCTGCTGTTTTCGACCCTGCTGCGCCTGTCGCTGAACGTAGCCTCTACGCGTATTATTTTGCTGGAAGGGCATACCGGTGCCGCGGCGGCGGGACGGGTGGTGGAAGCCTTTGGCCACTTCCTGGTTGGCGGAAACTTCGCCATCGGGATCGTGGTGTTTATCATCCTGGTGATCATCAACTTTATGGTTATCACCAAAGGTGCGGGCCGTATCGCCGAAGTGGGTGCGCGCTTTGTGCTTGACGGGATGCCGGGTAAGCAGATGGCTATCGACGCCGACCTGAATGCGGGTCTGATTGGCGAAGATGAAGCGAAGCGTCGTCGCGCCGAAGTGACTCAGGAAGCGGACTTTTACGGTTCGATGGACGGTGCCAGTAAGTTTGTACGCGGGGATGCCATCGCCGGTATTTTGATCATGGTCATCAACGTGATCGGTGGTTTACTGGTGGGGATCGTTCAGCATGGTATGGATGCGGGCCACGCGGCAGAAACCTATACGCTGTTAACCATCGGTGACGGTCTGGTCGCACAAATCCCTGCGCTGGTCATCTCTACCGCGGCGGGTTTTATCGTGACGCGCGTGGCAACCGACCAGGACGTCGGCGAGCAGATGGTCGGGCAACTGTTCAAAGATCCGCGCGTCCTCATGCTGAGTGCCGGCGTAATCGGTTTGCTGGGGCTTGTGCCGGGCATGCCTAACTTTGTGTTCCTGCTGTTTACGGCGGCCTTACTGGGGCTGGCGTGGTTACGTGGCCGCGAGATGCAGCCGAAGAAGAATGTCGAATCGCCGAGCAGCATCGCAAAATCCATGGAAACGCCTGCCTCTGCCGAAGCCTCCTGGACTGATGTGCAGCTTGAAGACACGCTGGGCATGGAAGTGGGTTACCGCCTGATTCCGATGGTCGATCACAACCAGAACGGTGAGTTGCTTGGTCGTATCCGCAGTATCCGTAAAAAAGTGGCGCAGGATGTCGGCTTTCTGCCGCCGGTGGTGCATATCCGTGACAACATGGAATTGCCACCCGCGCGCTACCGCATTTTAATGAAAGGCGTGGAGATCGGCAGCGGTGATGCCTATCCCGGACGCTGGATGGCGATTAACCCCGGCACAGCCACGGGTACCTTGCCGGGTGAAGCAACCGTCGATCCTGCCTTTGGCCTGGCGGCGGTGTGGATTGACGGTGCGCTCAAAGAGCAGGCCCAGATTCAGGGCTTTACCGTAGTAGAAGCCAGTACCGTTGTGGCGACGCACCTTAATCATCTGATTGGCCAGTACGCCAGTGAGTTGTTTGGCCGTCAGGAAGCGCAGCAACTGCTGGACCGCGTCTCCTCAGAGATGCCGAAACTGACCGAAGATTTAGTGCCTGGCGTGATTACGCTGACAACGCTGCACAAAGTCCTGCAGAACCTGCTGGTTGAGCGCGTTTCGATTCGTGATATGCGCACCATTATTGAAACCCTGGCAGAGCATGCGCCGGTTCAAAGCGATCCGCAGGAACTCACCAGCGTGGTGCGCGTGGCGCTGGGCAGAGCGATTACGCAGCAGTGGTTCCCGGGCACGGGTGAAGTGCAGGTGATTGGCCTGGATGCGACACTGGAGCGCCTGCTGCTGCAGGCCTTGCAGGGCGGTGGCGGACTTGAGCCAGGCCTGGCCGATCGGCTGTTAGCCCAGACGCAGGAGGCCCTGCAACGGCAGGAAATGATGGGCGCGCCGCCTGTCCTGCTGGTCAATCATCCGTTACGCGCCTTACTGGCACGCTTCCTGCGCCGTAACATGCCGCAGCTGGTGGTGCTGTCCAATATGGAATTAAGCGATAACCGTCAGATTCGCATGACCGCAACCATCGGTGGCAAACAATGAGATCGCTAATGCTGTTTTCGCTGCTGCTTCCGCTGTTTGCTCAAGCCGCTGACGGTGCCTGGAGCGCCAGCGCGGCGGGTCCACTGATGGCGAACCGGGGAAGCTGGCAGTCGTCGCAGCCGCTGACCCCGCCAGGTCAGGTCAGTGGGGCGATCACCGTGGTGAACTGGCGTTATCAGTTTACCCAACCGGTGCCTTCCGGTTTACAGGTCCGGCTCTGTGCAGAACAGCGTTGTACCGAACTGGACGGTGCCAGCGGCAGCACACGCGGTCTGGCTGAGGTCGCCGCCGGTGAAACGTTACATATGGTGTTTGGCTTCGCCAGTGGCGGAAGTTTGCCGCCGGGGCTGAAGGTCGTCAGCACAGCGGTGACGGTCAACTACCACTAAGCCTTTTTCGCCCTGTTCATGGCAGACTGACAAGCATCATCAAGAGACTGATGCTGTCGGTCTGCCCGATCACTCCCGATGTCATAACGCGGTTCAGGCTACGCGTCTTTTTGCAGCAGAAAGCGGTAAAGCCATCCCCCCGCAACGCCACCCGCTATCGGTACCAGCCAGAAAACCCACAGCTGCCGTAACGCCCAGCCTCCCTGAAAAACAGCCATCGCGGTACTGCGTGCCGGATTCACCGAGGTATTGGTTACCGGGATACTGATTAAGTGAATGAGCGTTAATGCCAGACCAATCGCAATGGGAGCGAAACCCGCCGGCGCGCGTTTATCCGTCGCACCCTGAATAACCATCAGGAAGAACGCGCTGAGTACGAGTTCGGTGATGACGGCCGCACAGAGGGAATAGCGGCCTGGCGAGTGCGCCGCAAAGCCGTTGGCAGCGAAACCCTTATCTGCCATCGTAAAGTCAGCCTGACCACTGACGATCAGATACAGCACGCCCGCCGCCGCAATACCGCCAGCCATCTGTGCCACGATGTAGGGCAAGATGGTCTTGCTGTCGATGCGGCCACCGGCCCATAAGCCCAGGGTGACGGCGGGATTAAAGTGACCGCCCGAAATGTGGCCTACCGCAAAGGCCATTGTCAGTACGGCGAGGCCAAATGCCAGAGACACGCCCACAAACCCAATCCCGGTTTGGGGAAAATTCGCGGCGAGCAGGGCGCTGCCGCAGCCTCCGAATACCAGCCAGAAGGTGCCGAACAGCTCGGCAAACGCTTTTCTTAACATCAACTTATTCTTCCTTTCTCGTTAACACGTTAAACCTGATAAAACGCGGGCTTATAGTAGAGCGCGGGAATAAGAAAAGGATCTTGTCCCGACAGGACCTTGATATACGCGACATCAGGGTTGCCTGAGCGGGTTTGCACGGCGCGTGCTGCGATCATCTCTGGTGCTGAAATACGAATTAACGCCTTTGTATCGTGGAGACAGGGAGGGCAATGGCAAAGATGACGCTACACGAAGGAAAATTGTGCGGGTGGCGGGCAGAGCGGGAATGGCGAGGTTGAGGCAGGCGCTGAGAACAGTCAGCTCTCAGCGCCTTAACAGATTACATGCGATCGACCGTTTTGATCCCCAGCGTATCCAGGCCCAGTTTCAGGGTTTTTGCGGTCAGTGCCGCAATCTGTAAACGGCTCAGGCGCGTCACGTCGTCCTCTGCGGCCAGAATCGGACAGTGCTCGTAGAAGCCGGAGAACAGGCCCGCCAGATCGTACAAATAGGCACACATCACATGCGGTGTGCCATCGCGTGCCACCTGGGTAATGACCTCTTCAAACTGCAGTAAACGCGTTGCCAGCAGGGCTTCACGGTCATCCGTCAGCACGATTTCTGCCTGAATCGCATCGGCGTCGATACCGGCTTTACGGAACACGGACAGAACGCGCGTATAAGCATATTGCATGTAAGGCGCCGTATTGCCCTCAAACGCCAGCATATTATCCCAGTCAAAAATGTAATCAGTGGTGCGGCTTTTTGACAGATCGGCATATTTCACGGCGCTGATGCCGACGACTTCCGCGAGTGTGCTGACTTCCTCTTCCGTCATGTCCGGGTTTTTCTCGCGTACCAGCGTGTAGGCGCGTTCATAGGCTTCATCCAGCAAATCTGACAGCTTAATGGTGCCGCCACTGCGGGTTTTAAACGGACGGCCATCTTTACCCAACATCATACCGAACGCATGATGTTCAAGTGGAACGGACGCAGGCACATAGCCGGCTTTACGGACAATGGTCCACGCCTGCTGTAAATGCTGATGCTGACGTGAGTCGATGTAGTAAATTACGCGGTCCGCATGCAGGGTTTCATAGCGATACCTGGCACAGGCAATATCGGTGGTGGTGTAAAGATAGCCGCCATCCTTTTTCTGGATGATCACGCCCATCGGCTCACCTTCTTTATTCTGGAATTCTTCCAGGAATACCACGGTGGCGCCTTCACTCTCGACGGCCAGACCTTTGGCTTTCAGATCGGCCACAATTTCCGGCAGCATGTCGTTATAGAGGCTCTCACCCATCACATCATCACGCGTCAGGGTGACGTTCAGACGGTTGTAGATATGCTGGTTTTGCGTCATGGTGATATCAACCAGCTTTTTCCACATCTGACGGCAGTAGTCGTCACCGCCTTGCAACTTCACGACATAGCCGCGCGCACGCTCTGCAAACTCAGGATCTTCATCGTAAGTACGCTTGGCTTCACGGTAAAAACCTTCTAAATCCGCCAGCGCCATCTCCGCGTGGTTTTCATTTTGCTGTTTTTCAAGAAACGCAATCAGCATGCCGAACTGCGTGCCCCAGTCGCCCACATGGTTCGCGCGGATCACGTTGTGACCCAGGAACTCGAGGGTGCGCACCGCGGCGTCGCCAATGATAGTGGAACGCACATGGCCGACGTGCATCTCTTTCGCCACGTTGGGGGCAGAGTAGTCCACGACGATTGTCTGTGGTTCGACCGGGTTCACGCCAAGGCGCGGATGATTCAGCGCCTGCCGGGCATGGTCGGCCAGCCACTGACGATCCAGGAAAATGTTGATAAAGCCCGGCCCCGCGATCTCAACTTTGCTGGCAATGCCAGTGAGGTCCAGATGTTGAATCACGGTTTCAGCTAATTGTCGTGGCGCCTGGCCCAGTTTTTTCGCCACGGCCATGATGCCGTTAGCCTGATAATCACCAAACTGAACTTTAGCCGACTGACGAACCTGAGGTTCACAATCGGAGGGAGCACCAGCCAGCACCATTGCCTGACTGACTTTTGCGGAAAGAAGCGCCTGAATATTCACCGGGTTACCTTACATATGCAGAGAAAAGCACGCTATTTGGGCAGCGGGCTGTCGTCATGATTCTGCCGGGTGCAATGACCACAGGTCCTGGCCCGGCAAAAGGAAAAAATGAGGGAAAAAGTATACGTGAATTGTCAGCGTGAGTCAGTAGCGGGATAAAGGCAGGGAAACAGAGCCGAAGATGTTTCCCGCAGAGATTAGCGACGACGCGCGCGGCGCGCGTTTTTAACACTTTTGTCTGCACGTACCTTCCAGTGGCGCGCAAGGGCAAACCCCATCAGTGCAATTAAGATGGCAACTACGATGAGCATCGTCATAAAAACTTTCCTTATAATAGTGTTAATGCAAATTTAATAGGTAAGACTTATCTTATTGTGTTAATGATAACCATGCAAAACAGTAACTTAAGTTGCTTTTGTCACCGAAAAGGTGGATCTAACCAGAAGATTAATCTGAATTAAAAGCGTTAATTTTTTGCTTTTCTCGTAAAACGCCCGCCAAATAAGATGAATCTTACCCTTTTGTTCATTACGATAGTTCAGTAACAATGAGTTACGGCATTCCCTGGTCATAAAAAAGTGAGGAGACAGCTTACGGTGAGCATGATATTTCCACCCGAACTTGACGATTTACAGGCCGATTTAGCGGCTTTCGAAGAACGGTTACAAAATTTTTCACAGCGTCTGGGATTAAACCCCACAGACCTCGACGTCGATCATGTGGCCGTGCGGTGTCATCAGAATGCGACGGCCGAACGCTGGCAAAAAGGGTTTTTGCAACTCGGGGAGCAGTTCTCGGCGGCGATGATTAACGGACGACCGGTATGTTTATTTAAGCTGCACCAACCGTTAATGATTGCCGGCTGGGCGATAGACGTCGTTGAGCTGCCCTGGCCGGGTGAAAAACGTTACCGCCACGAGCGCTGGGAACATATTGAGGTGGTATTACGAGGCGAGCCTGAAACACTGGGCATGCGTGCCATGGCGCTGCTGTCCGATCAGGCACTCACACAGCCGGGTATTTCATTCAAAACCAGCTCACCGAAAGGGGAAAACGAGCGTCTGCCGAATCCTACGCTGGCAGTGACCGATGGGGAAACCACGATTAAGTTTCACCCATGGCGACTGGACGAGATTGTGGCCAGTGAACAGCGCTAGCCCCGGGCTTCAACCGCGCGTCTGAGCCGTCTGACGGCTTCTTCCAGCAAGGCGCGGGGACAACCGAAATTGATCCGTACAAAGCCGTCATCACCAAAGTCGCGCCCTGGCGAGAAGCCAAGCCCGTGTTTTTCAAAGTACAGCGCCGGGCTGGCAACCTGGAGTTCACGCGCATCGATCCAGCCCAGATAACTGCCTTCCGGAGAGGTCATTTTGAGGCCGGGCAGCGCATTGACTTCGGAAACCAGCCAGTCCCGGTTGCCGCGCAGATAATCAAGCTGGGCATCAAGCCAGTCATCACAGGCCCGCCAGGCGACTTCCGCCGCAACCAGGGCCAGAATATCGACTGAGGGCACAATGCCCTGGCGCACGGCGGTGAATCGCGCCCGTAGTTCAGGATCCGGGATCACAGCGACGGAAGCGCCCAGCCCGGCAATATTGAAGGTTTTGGATGGCGAAAGCAGCGTAATGCTCCGTTGGGCCGCATCATCACTCAGGGAGGCAAAGGGGATATGTTGCAGCCCCGGCGTTAACAGTAAATCGCAATGAATTTCGTCAGAGCAGACGATTAAATCATGGTGCTGCGCAAAGGCCAGCTGCGCTTCAAGTTCTTCCCGGCGGTAAACCGTGCCGCCAGGATTCTGCGGATTGCAAAGCATCAGCAAGGTTTTGTCCTGCATGTGGCCGTCTGCTGCAGTGAGATCCATGACCCAGTGGCCTTCCTGCAACGTCAGAGGCAGATTCAACTGATCACGTTCAGCCAGCTTCGCGGCTGAACGGAAAGGGGGATAAATGGGATGCGGCGCGACGGTACCCTGGTGCGGCGCGGTAAACGCCCGCACGGCCAGATTTAACCCGCAGACTACGCCGGGCAACACGACCACCCATTCCGGTTTAACTTCCCAGTGATAGCGTGATTTACAGCGGGCAATCAGCGCATCGATAAATCCCTGAGGCTTATCGCCATAGCCGAAAACACCATGATCAACGCGGGCTTTAATGGCCTCAATGATGGGGGCAGGCGATCGGAAATCCGTATCCGCTACCCACAACGGCAGAATATCCTGGCCCGCATATTTGTGCCATTTAAGGCTATCACTGTGACGGCGGTCTATCCGTTGGTCAAAATTGAATGTCATAGTTAGTTTTCCACGTAAAGTGTTCTAAGGGATAAGCATACCTGACGAATTTGGCGTGAACAGGACGTCATGTAAAGGAGAAGAGAATGACCACACTGGAAATTTGTTGCTATGGGGTGGATTGTGCCTTAACCGCTCAACAGGCGGGGGCCGATCGAATTGAACTCTGTGCGGCACCGCGTGAAGGCGGCCTGACACCTTCTGCTGGCATGCTGGAAGTCGCCCGTCGTGACATTTCTGTTCCGGTGCATCCTATTGTCCGCCCGCGCGGCGGAGATTTTTGCTATTCCAGCCGGGAGTTCGAGGCAATGAAATCGGATGTCGCGCGGATTCGCGAGCTGGGCTTTCCGGGCCTAGTGTTAGGGATGCTGGATGAAGATGCCCATATTCATGTGGGGCAGATGCGGCAGATCATGGCGCTGTGCGACGGCATGGCGGTGACCTTCCATCGCGCCTTCGATCTCTGCCACCGGCCAAAACGTTCGCTCGATGTTTTAACCGATTTTGGCGTGAAACGTATCCTCACTTCCGGGCAGCAGCAGAGTGTGGAAAACGGAATTGCATTATTGAGGGAACTTAATGAATACAGCAGCGGTCCTATCATTATGGCAGGTGCTGGCGTTCGTTTAAGTAACCTGCAAAAGTTTCTTGATGCAGATATTCGTGAGGTACACAGCTCGGCAAGCCACCTGGTGGCATCACCGATGCGTTACCGCAAAGCGGGTGTTTCTATGTGTTCCGAAGCCGAAATTGATGAGTTCAGCCGTTACTGCGTCGATGGTGATGTTGTAGAGGCAATGAAAAGTGTCATGCAAATGAATACCGCCCGGGTGGCCTGACTCATAACCAGTTTTGCCGCGCAGCACGCCGATTGATGACGTGATGTTTGCAAGTACCAAACCCCAGCACATTTGCTGGGGTATTTTTTGTCCGGTATTCCGCTATAGTGGATGTTGAAACAACGCATTGCGTGCATTCTGTGTCGCCGTTTGCCGTCAACGCGGCTTTGCTTTCCCTGTTCTGTTCCCCCGTTTGCGGGTCATCAGCTTAACCCTAATCGACATTGATGTCAGAGGCCCTGCCATGCGATGCATTCTGCTTTCCGCTGTTCTCACCGTGATGGGATGCCATGCGCCCTTAACCTTTGCCGCGTGCAAATCAAACAGTAAAGCGGTCTCTGACAGTAATAACTGGATTCTGTTGGGCGGCAGTGCGAAAGGGGCGGTACGTCAGGTTGTCGCAGGGGAGTTTGGCAAAGACGTCAATTCGAAAAAGCGGGTGCTGGGGCAGTTTGATCCCTGTGGCGACCTGCTGGTGGCGGATATCAGTTATGACAAAAATGAGCGTAACGTCATTCTGAGCATGGAACAACATCTGGTGCGTGTGCAGGAAGGTTGGGTGGCCGAATATGCGTATCTGGTAAAAGTACTGAAACAGGGAAAGGAAGTGGTGGTGGATAACCGACAAGGCACCATCAACTGGCACAAGGGAAAAAACGGCAATATTATCAGCGCCTCAGACAAATTCATCAGCATGGGCAAATCGGGATTCACGGACACCACGTACCGCTACGATAAACACTATCGTTTGCTGAAAAGCATTGCGCGCGGAACCGATCCCGTCAGCAACGGGGAATACCGTTACGCGTGGAGTCCGCAGGGCCTCGTCACCCGCACCACCTCTGCCCGGCGAAAAGACACCTATACCTATGACGATAAAGGGCGGGAGCTGCGCCTGAACGGCACGGCATCAACCGACGTCAGCACTCTGCGCACCGTGGATGAATGCCAGTTCTGGGATGACAAGGGCAACTGCACCCTGAGTTACCTGAATGAAACCGAAGTTTTTGAGAAAGGCACGGTGCAGCGTCACCTCAGTGCGGTTTATAAGTATCAGTACTGGGACAAACCCACTGAGGTGACAGAATAGCCCCTATTTTACCGTTTTACTGAATGCATCCAGGCCCAGCAGCGCATGGGCGATCTGTTCCGGTGCCAGGTTAGGATTGAGGTTTTTCAACGTATCGCCTTCGCTGTTCGCCAGCGCGCCGATTTTTACCAGATTTTCCCAGCTCACCCCGTCCAGATGCATCTCTTTTAACGTGGTCGGCATATTGATCGAACGGTAGAAGCGGATGTAGCGGGCAATTTCTTCATCGGGACGCTGCTCAAGCACCATCTGAGTTAACGTACCGTAGGCCACTTTTTCACCGTGAGTAAGATGGTGGATATCGCCGTCAATTGCGGTGAATCCGTTATGAATCGCGTGCGCACCTGCCAGACCGGCGTTTTCAAAGCCTAAACCGGACAGCAATGTATTGGCCTCCACTACCGCTTCTACCGCTGGCGTGACGCGTTTTTCCGAGACGGCGATATAGGCACTGTAGCCCCACGTCAGCAGCGTCTCTTCACAGGCCCGGGCAATGGCAAGACCGGCAATAGTCGGATCGCCATTGACCATCGATTTCGCATGGCTACGGGCCACCGTCTGGGCTTCCACCCAGGTCGCCAGACCATCGGCGATGCCGGACGCGAACAGGCGGGCGGGCGCGGCGGCGCACACGGCGGTATCAATTAACACCAGATCGGGATTTTTACTGTAGAAACGGTAGCTTTCAAAAACGCCACTGTCGGAATAGATAACAGACAGCGCGCTACAGGGCGCATCGGTTGAGGCAATGGTGGGCACAATCACTACCGGCTGTTTGAGTTCATCGGCCACGGCTTTTACCGTATCCAGCGTTTTGCCGCCACCCAAACCAATCACCACGTTACAGCCCTGCTGCTGCGCATGCTGACTTAACCGGGTAATTTCATTACTGGAGGCTTCGCCATTGAACTGCTGACGGCTGAGGGTAATGCCCGCTTTTTCCAGCGTAGATTGCGCCCGCTCACCAATCAGCCCCCAGACGACATCGTCAGCCACCACGAAAGCGTGATTGCCCAATTCCGTGACATACTCTCCCAGTTCATCGAGCACGCCCGCACCTTGTACATATTTGCGAGGCGAAGAGTAAATAAATTTACTCATGATCGTAGCTCCTGGTTTTTCAATTGAGACCGTTACCGGCCCGCTAATAACGCCACTAAAAAGCGTAGCAGTTAATCGCGCCTGGCTGTCTGTACAGCGTGAAAAACGCTTGTTATTGTTAAGCACTTCTAATCAGGAGTACGCCTGTGACGACTTCATTCCTCTCTTTTCTGTTTGCGATCATCATTTTGACCCTGACGCCGGGGTTCGATACGGCATTAATTTTGCGATCGGCGGCGGCACAGGGCTGGCGACGAGCCAGTGCGACCGCGCTGGGCGTGGCGACGGGCTGTCTGTCGTGGGGCATTGCTGTCGGGCTGGGGCTGGGGGCGCTGCTGCTGGCATCGGAAACGGCGTATAACCTGCTGAAGTGGGCTGGCGCAGCCTATCTGCTCTGGCTGGGCGTCAGGTTACTGTGGCATCCGCGTCGGCAGAATGCAGCGCTGCCCGCCGAAACGCCGTCGCAGCAAACGCATCTGGCCTGCTTTCTGCGTGGGTTACTGGGGAATCTGTTGAATCCTAAAGTGGGCGTTTTCTACGTAACATTTTTACCGCAGTTTATTCCTCAGGGCGGCTCGGTCCCGGTCTGGTGCACCCTGATGGCCCTGACACATATGGTGACTGGATTGATCTGGAGCAGCGTGCTGATTGGCAGCAGTCACTATTTTGCGGCACAGCTCAGGAAGCCACGCGTGTTGACAATCATGGATCGTTTGACGGGCTGCGTCTTTATTGGCTTCGCGGCGAAACTGGCGCTGTCTCGCCGCTGAGCATTACGGCTTTGTGGCGACCAGCACCGCACGCAGCGGTGCGGGATAACCTTCAACGGTTTTGCTGCTGTCCGCAGGATCAAGGAATTCCGCCAGCGATTCGCTGGTCATCCAGTCGGTCCGGCGCTGTTCATCTGTGGTCGTTACGGCAAAGTCCACAATGCGCACATCGACAAAGCCGCATTTCTCCAGCCAGCTTTTCAGTGCCTCGGCGGAGGGGATAAAGTAGACGTTGCGCATCTGAGCATAGCGTTCGCCCGGCACCAGCACCTGATTCACATCGCCTTCAATCACCAGCGTTTCCAGGACCAGTTCGCCGCCGCTCACTAACTGATTTTTCAGCTGCATCAGATGATCCAGCGGCGAACGGCGGTGATAAAGCACGCCCATGGAAAACACGGTATCGAACGCCTGAAGCACCGGCAGCTGTTCGATGCCGAGCGGCAGCAGGTGGGCGCGGCGGTCGTCATTTAACAGCTTGTGGACGGCTTCGAACTGGCACAGAAACAGCTGCATGGGATCGATACCGACCACAAGGTGCGCGCCTGCCCCGATCATGCGCCACATATGGTAGCCACTGCCACAGCCCACATCCAGTACAGTGCGTCCGGCTAACGAGGAGATGTGTGGCAGCACGCGATCCCATTTCCAGTCTGAGCGCCATTCCGTATTAATTTCGGTGCCGTAAAGCGAATAGGGGCCTTTGCGCCAGGGCATCAGATTACGCAGCAGTTTCTCAATGCCCTGACGGTGCCGATCGCTGATATCGTCCCGATCGGCGCTGACGCTGTGCAGCAGGTCCAGCCGCTGAGGTTCCAGCTGGGGTAAATATTCCAGCGACTTGTACCAGTCACGGAAGTGCCCGTGCAGATTTTCACGCTGCCACTCGCTGATTTGCGCAGGCAGCACCTCCAGCCATTTTGCCAGGGGACCCACGGCGATTTGCTGATAAAAACGGCCAAAGTCGATCATTTTAATGCCACCAACGAACCAAAATTAAAACACTGAAACCACAGCTCAGCATGAGAAAAGCCGGCCTGTTTCAGGCGCGCCTTGTGCGTTTCTACGCTATCGGTGAGCATCACATTTTCCAGCATGCTGCGTTTCTGGCTGATTTCCAGTTCGCTGTAGCCGTTGGCGCGCTTAAAGTCATGATGCATGTTGAACAACAGTTCACCGACGTCACGATCTTCAAAGCTGAACTTCTCAGAGAGCACCAACGCGCCGCCGGGATTCAGCCCCTGCCAGATTTTGGTCAGCAACGTCAGGCGGGCTGGCGGTTCAAGAAACTGCAGGGTGAAATTGAGCACCACCAGTGACGCGTTCTCAATGGCGATATCGCAGATATCCGCTTCGACGACCGTAACCGGCGTATCCGCCCGAAACGCATCGATATGACGGCGGCAGCGCTCCACCATGGCCGGCGAATTATCCACAGCAATAATTTGACAGCCGGGCACATGAATATTGCGGCGCACCGAGAGCGTGGCAGCGCCTAGTGAACAGCCCAGGTCAAATACCTGGCTGTTGGGCTGGACGAAACGTTCTGCCAGCATGCCAATCATCGAAATGATGTTGGAATAGCCCGGCACTGAGCGCTGAATCATGTCGGGAAACACTTCAGCCACGCGCTCGTCAAACGTCCAGTCGCCCAGTTTTTCAATGGGCGCAGAAAAGAGTTGATCGCGATCAGACATAACGAAAATCCGAAGAGACGGCGGAAAGGGCGCTATTCTGGCAGAAACTGCCGCGGCCTGCACCCTTTACGCCGTTAACATTAACGCAAGCTGAGCAAGAGTGGCCAGGGCAGGTGAATCAGGTTAAAAATTACCATACCGGACAGCGAGAATAACGTCAGCATCATGCCATATTTGCGTTTGCTCATGACATCGTTGCGCAGGCCCTGTGCATGCAACACCCGGCCAATGAAAAACAGGATACCGGTCAGGTGCACCATCCAGATATTCGCGCCGTTCATCTCCAGCACAATCAGCAATAATAACCCCAGCGGGATCGTTTCAATGGCATTGCCGTGAATCCGGATGGCCATATGTAAATCGTGATGACCGCCATCGCCATAAGCCACATGATGCTGTCGCCGTAAGCGCACAACATTCAGGGTAAATTTCATGATCAGTAAGGCCCCGATCACCACATATAACGCGCTTATCATTATTGATTCCTTATTTTTACTTTTGCCAGAGGTGTGATGCTGCCGGTCGCTATCAGAATAGCGAATCCTGTTGCGGCCAGTCCGGCCCGGGACCGATGCTGGCATCAATTTTTTGCAGTTCAGGCCACAAGGCCTGCACCAGCGGAAAAACCTGGCCCATGTCGGGCGTGTGAATGAAGACCAGCGGTTCACTTTGCGTATGCCATTCAGCCAGTTTCGTCAGCCAGATGCGAAACAGCGGCAGGCTTTCTTCAAGACTATCGCTGCCGACAAAGCGGATCATCGGGCGCGGTCCTGTTAACAGCGCATGCGGCGGGACGCGCGGTTTTTGCTGGCGGGCGTGCAGCGCCGCCGCGCTTTGTGACGTTGAGGCGTGAACCGGACGGCTGTCCAGCACCACACGATTGACGCCGCGCTGGAGCAGGCCACGATTCAGCGCGCGCTCAGCCTCACCTTTCGCGAAAAAAGCGGCATGTCGCACTTCCACGCCATAGGAAAAAGAGGCGGGCAGACTATCCAGAAAACGCCACAGATCGCTGAGTTGGGCGGGAGAAAAGCTGGCAGGCAACTGGAGCCAGTACTGACCGATGCGATCGGCAAGCGGATGCATCAGGCGAAAAAAGTCGGTCAGTAAGTCATCGGTGTTTTGCAGTGCTGCCTGATGGCTGATTGTGCTGGGGAATTTAAAACAGAAGCGAAACTGATCGTGCGTCATATCCCGCCAGCGCAACACGGTTTCGGGATCCGGCAGTGCATACAGCGTGGTATTGCCCTCAACGGTCTGGAAATAACGCGCGTAGTCCGCCAGGGTTTCAATTCCCCAGCGTTTCCAGTGTGCGTGGTGCCATTGCGGCAAACCGATACGAAGTGTCACGCCTGACTCCTGTCGTTGAGTGTGATGGTAATTATCCTGTAAGGCAGTATATTGACGCAACCCGGTGAAAAGGGAACAGGAAATGCCGTGCTTTAGCGTGGCTCCACTTATCCTGTCAGCCTTTTTCAATTATAATAGCGGCCTTTTTTGCGACAGCACCTGATAAGGTTACGCGGCCTGGTGCTGTCTGCTGCAGCGGCGAAGTTAAAAGGATAGTGTTATGCGTACAGAGTATTGTGGACAGCTCAATCTGTCTCATGTGGGTCAGCAAGTTACGCTTTGCGGCTGGGTCAATCGCCGTCGCGATCTGGGAAGCCTGATCTTTATCGATATGCGCGACCGTGAAGGCATCGCCCAGGTGTTTTTCGATGCCGATCATCAAGAAGCGTTCCAGCTGGCATCTGAACTGCGTAACGAATTCTGTATCCAGATCACCGGTACCGTCCGTGCCCGTGACGAAAAGAACCGAAACAGCGACATGGCGACCGGCGACGTGGAAGTGTTCGCCCACGCGCTGACCATCATCAACCGTGCTGACCCTCTGCCGCTGGATTCTAACCAGACCAACAGCGAAGAAGCGCGTCTGACGTATCGCTATCTGGACCTGCGTCGTCCGGAGATGGCGCAGCGTTTGAAAACCCGTGCGAAAATCACCAGCTTTGTGCGTCGCTTTATGGATAACGAAGGCTTTCTGGATATTGAAACGCCGATGCTGACTAAAGCAACGCCAGAAGGCGCGCGCGACTATCTGGTGCCCAGCCGTGTGCACAAAGGGAAGTTCTATGCGCTGCCGCAGTCACCGCAGTTGTTCAAGCAGCTGCTGATGATGTCCGGCTTCGACCGCTATTATCAGATCGTTAAGTGCTTCCGTGATGAAGACCTGCGTGCTGATCGTCAGCCAGAGTTTACCCAGATCGACGTTGAAACCTCCTTCATGACCGCCGAACAGGTGCGTGAGAAGATGGAGCGTCTGATTCGTGAGCTGTGGATGGACATCAAAGGGGTGGATCTGGGGGCGTTTCCACAGATGACCTTTGCCGAAGCCATGCATCGCTTTGGTTCGGACAAGCCTGACCTGCGCAACCCGATGGAGCTGGTGGACGTAGGCGATCTGCTGAAAAGCGTCGAATTCCAGGTCTTCGCGGGTCCCGCTAATGACCCGAAAGCCCGCGTAGCTGCGCTGCGCGTGCCCGGCGGTGCGGCGCTGACGCGTAAGCAAATCGACGAATACGGCAAGTTTGTTGAAATCTACGGGGCCAAAGGGCTGGCGTGGATGAAGATTAACGAACGTGCCAACGGCTTCGAGGGCGTGCAGAGTCCGGTGGCCAAGTTCCTCAGTGCCGACATCGTGGAAGCGATACTGAACCGCACGGGCGCACAGGATGGCGACCTGATCTTCTTCGGTGCCGATCGCGCGAAAGTCGTGGCGGATGCGCTGGGTGCGCTGCGCCTGAAAGTCGGCCGCGATTTGCGGATCACCGACGAAAACGCCTGGGCACCGCTGTGGGTAATCGACTTCCCGATGTTTGAGGAAGATGAAGAGGGCGGTCTGGCTGCGATGCACCATCCGTTCACCTCACCGAAAGACATGACCGCAGAGGCGCTGGCCAGCGATCCGGTTCAGGCGGTGGCAAATGCCTACGACATGGTGATTAACGGCTACGAAGTGGGCGGCGGTTCCGTGCGTATTCACAACAGCAAAATGCAGCAGACGGTGTTCAGTATCCTCGGGATCACCGAAGAGGAGCAGCGCCTGAAGTTTGGCTTCCTGCTTGACGCGCTGAAATACGGTACACCACCGCACGCGGGCCTGGCGTTTGGTCTGGATCGTCTGACGATGCTGCTGACCGGCACCGATAACATTCGCGATGTTATCGCATTCCCGAAAACCACCGCCGCCGCGTGCATGATGACCGAAGCACCGAGCGAAGCCAATCCTGCCGCGTTGCTGGATCTGGGCATTCTGGTGGCGCCGAAGAAAGAAAAGTCAGAGAACAAGTAATGGGCAATAAACATCCGGTATCGGTGCTGGTGGTGATTTTTGCGCAAGATACTGGCCGGGTCTTAATGCTGCAGCGACGTGATGATGCCAGCTTCTGGCAGTCGGTCACAGGCAGCCTGGAAGTCGGGGAGACCCCGCGCCAGGCGGCCGAGCGTGAGGTGTCAGAGGAGCTGTCCATCAACATTGCGGACGAAAAGTTAGTGCTGGAAGACTGTCACAAACAGATCGAGTTTGAAATTTTCCCGCACTATCGCCACCGTTACGCACCGGGCATTACGCATAACCGTGAACACTGGTTCAGGCTGGCGTTACCCGCAGAGCGCGACCTGCTGCTCACCGAGCATCTTGCCGCGCGCTGGCTTGAGCCCGCCGCTGCTGCTGCCCTGACCAAGTCCTGGAGTAACCGCCAGGCGATTGAGGAATTTATCTGAATGCCTGCCGTAACGCGTTTTTCAGGCGGCAGTGACGTTAAATTTCGCGAATTCGACGAAGCTCATCCTTCGTTCCCTAAACCGGGTGCCGGTGATAAACCGGCGCCGTTAAAATTGAAGAGTCGGGCATCATCGGTATCGCGAAGCCGCGACTGTCAGTGCAGCGCAACCGGAACGTTTATAACGACGTGAGGATGGCAGGCACTGTCGGGAGGCGGATCGTAAGTCAGATAGCCCGTGCGATTGTTAAGATCGGAGAATATGCAAGATGGCTGGACATAGTAAATGGGCGAATACCAAGCACCGCAAGGCTGCTCAGGATGCCAAGCGCGGTAAAATCTTTACCAAAATCATTCGCGAGCTGGTGACCGCCGCGAAACTGGGTGGGGGCGATCCCGGTTCTAACCCACGTTTACGTGCTGCCATGGACAAAGCGCTGTCTAATAACATGACACGCGATACCATGAACCGTGCGATTGCACGCGGTGTGGGCGGCGAAGATGATTCCAACATGGAAACCATCATCTATGAAGGTTACGGTCCTGGGGGATCGGCCATCATGATCGAGTGCCTGAGTGATAACCGAAACCGTACGGTGGGTGAAGTGCGTCATGCGTTCACCAAAACTGGTGGCAACCTGGGAACCGATGGCTCCGTGTCTTACCTGTTCAGCAAAAAAGGCGTGATTTCTTACGCGCCAGGCCAGGATGAAGATGCGGTGATGGAAGCCGCGCTGGAAGCCGGTGCAGAGGACGTGGTGGCGTATGATGATGGCGCTATCGATGTCTTCACCGCCTGGGAAGAGATGGGCACCGTGCGCGATGCGCTGGAAGCCGCCGGTCTGAAAGCGGATACGGCGGAAGTTGCGATGATTCCGTCAACCAAAGCGGAAATGGATGCGGAAACCGCACCGAAACTGCTGCGTCTGATCGATATGCTTGAAGACTGCGACGACGTGCAGGAGGTTTATCACAACGGTGAGATCTCCGATGAGGTGGCGGAAACGCTGTAATGCTGTACCGCTTTCATCGCTGGCTGGAGACGCGTCATGTCTATTATCCTGGGGATTGACCCCGGTTCACGCGTCACCGGTTACGGGGTGATTCGTCAGACCGGCCGCCAGCTCACCTATCTGGGCAGCGGCTGTATCCGCACCAATACGACAGAATTGCCGGCGCGCCTGAAACTGATCTATGCTGGCGTTTGCGAAATTATCACGCAGTTTTCGCCTGATTTTTTCGCCATTGAGCAGGTGTTTATGGCGAAGAACGCCGACTCGGCGCTGAAGCTTGGCCAGGCGCGCGGTGCCGCCATCGTCGCGGCGGTAAACCATGACCTGCCGGTGTTCGAATATGCCGCACGTCAGGTGAAGCAGACGGTTGTCGGAACCGGCGGGGCAGAAAAAAGTCAGGTTCAGCATATGGTCAAATCCTTACTGAAGCTTGCAGCCAGTCCGCAGGCTGATGCCGCCGATGCGCTGGCTATCGCGATTACGCACTGCCATGTTGCACAGAATGCCGCGCGCATGATTGAGAACACGCTGGTGCTGACCCGCGGCCGGCTGCGGCAGCGCTAACGGCAATCCCCGCAATATGCCCGTCAGGCTGGATATTCATCCAGCCTTTTTTATGGTATAAATTCCGCCACATACGTTGAATAAGGAAGGCATCAGGTGATAGGTCGTTTACGGGGAACCATTCTGGAAAAGCAGCCACCGCTGGTCCTGCTGGAGGCGCATGGCGTTGGTTATGAAGTCCATATGCCAATGACCTGTTTTTATGAACTGCCTGAGCTTAATCACGAAGCGATAATCTTTACGCAATTTGTGGTTCGTGAAGACGCGCAACTGCTGTTCGGCTTTAACAGCAAACAGGAACGTGCCCTGTTTCGTGAACTGATAAAAGTCAACGGCGTTGGGCCGAAACTGGCGCTCGCTATTCTGTCGGGCATGTCCGCTCAGCAGTTTGTCACGGCGGTGGAAAAAGAAGAGATTGCCGCGCTGGTCAAACTGCCGGGTGTGGGCAAGAAAACCGCTGAGCGTCTGGTTGTCGAGATGAAGGATCGCTTTAAAGGGATGCATGGCGATCTGTTTGGCGGTGACTCGGCCTTTACGCTGACCACGCCGGGCCCGGAACCCGAAACCAACGACGCCGAAGCGGAAGCGGTTGCAGCGCTGGTGTCCCTGGGTTATAAACCGCAGGAAGCGAGCCGCATGATCAGCAAAGTGGGTCGCCCTGACGCGGATTGTGAAACATTAATTCGCGAAGCGCTCCGCGCCGCTATTTGAGGTAATTCATGATTGAAGCCGATCGCCTGATCTCCGCCGCCAGCGTTAGCGAAGAAGAGAGCCTCGACCGCGCCATCCGGCCTAAGATGCTGACCGAGTATGTCGGCCAGCCGCAGGTGCGGGAGCAAATGGAAATTTTTATCAAAGCGGCCCAACTGCGTGGCGATGCGCTGGACCATTTGCTGATTTTTGGCCCACCCGGGCTGGGAAAAACCACCCTGGCGAACATTGTGGCTAATGAGATGGGCGTCAATCTGCGCACCACCTCCGGTCCGGTGCTGGAGAAAGCGGGCGATTTGGCGGCGATGCTGACCAACCTTGAGCCGCATGATGTGCTGTTTATTGATGAGATTCACCGCCTGTCACCTGTCGTTGAAGAAGTACTGTATCCGGCGATGGAAGACTATCAGCTGGATATCATGATTGGCGAAGGTCCGGCAGCGCGATCGATTAAGCTTGATCTGCCGCCGTTTACGCTGATTGGTGCCACTACGCGCGCGGGCTCACTGACGTCGCCCCTGCGCGATCGTTTTGGTATCGTGCAGCGGCTGGAATTCTATCAGGTGAAAGATTTGCAGCATATCGTCGGGCGCAGTGCCGCCTGTCTGGGCCTGGCGCTGAGTGAGGAGGGGGCCCTTGAAATCGCCCGTCGATCTCGCGGCACGCCGCGTATTGCTAACCGACTGTTACGCCGGGTGCGTGATTTTGCAGAAGTGCGGGCAAACGGTAACTTAAGCGGCGAAGTCTCAGTGACCGCGCTGGACATGCTTAACGTTGACAGCGAAGGTTTCGACTATATGGATCGTAAACTGCTGCTGGCGATTATTGATAAATTCACCGGCGGGCCGGTGGGTCTGGATAACCTTGCGGCGGCGATTGGTGAAGAGCGGGAAACGATTGAAGATGTCATCGAGCCCTTCCTGATTCAGCAGGGCTTTATTCAACGCACACCGCGCGGCCGGATGGCCACGCAGCATGCTTACCGTCATTTCGGTATCACCAAAGAGGCGTAATCACAGCGCCGGTTTGCGCACCATACTGACGATAAACAGTATGGCTGCGCACAGCACCACAGACGGCCCCGCAGGCGTGTCATAAAACGCCGAGAAGGTTAACCCGCCGGTCACTGCCATTACCCCGATCAGCACCGCAATCGCGGCCATCATTTCCGGTGAACGTGCAAAGCGTCGCGCCGTCGCAGCCGGGATAAGCAGCAACGAGGTGATGATCAGCGCCCCGACAAATTTCATCGCCACGCCAATAGTCAGCGCGGTCACCAGCATCAGGATTAACCGGGTGCGTTGAATATTCACGCCATCGACCTGCGCCAGTTCGGGGCTGATGGTCATCGACAGCAACGCGCGCCACTGCCAGGCCATGACCGCTAAAACACAACCTACGCCCGCAGCCATTGCCCCGAGATCGGCAGGGGTGACCGCCAGCAAATCGCCGAACAGGTAGGCCATCAAATCGACCCGCACATTCGACATCAGGCTGACCACCACCAGTCCCAGTGACAGCGCACTGTGCGCCATAATGCCCAGCAAGGTATCAATGGCCAGATGCGGTCGGCGTTCCAGCCAGACCAGCCCCAGCGCCAGACAAACCGTGACCAGAATCACGGCATAATAAGGATTTACATCCAGCATTAAACCAAACGCAACGCCCAGCAGTGAGGCATGCGCCAGTGTGTCGCCAAAGTAAGACATCTTGCGCCAGACGACAAACGAACCCAGAGGACCGGCGGCCAGCGCCAGCATGACGCCGCCCAGCCAGCCCGGTAGCAATAATTCAATCATAGTGGACCCGGTCCCTTGCGAAGTACGATGCGTCCCTTTAAGTCGTGACGATGATTATGGTGATGACGATAGATAGCCAGTTCCTGCGCGCCGCGTGGCCCAAACATGGCAATAAATTCCGGATGCTGGGAGACAGCCTCGGGCGTGCCGGAACAGCAGATATGATGATTGAGGCACAGCACTTCGTCTGTCTTGGCCATGACCAGATGCAAATCATGAGAGACCATCAATACCGCACAGTTCAGCTCATGACGAAGCTGGTTAATCAAATCATAGAGCGCGACCTGACCATTGACGTCCACGCCCTGTGTCGGCTCATCCAGCACCAGCAACTTTGGCTGATTAAGCAGCGTACGCGCAAGCAGGACGCGCTGCATTTCGCCACCGGACAGTTTCTGCAGGGGAGAGGTCAGCAGGTGACCGGCCTGAACGCGTTTGAGCGCAGGCAGAATGTCCTGATGACGTGCGCCACGTGACAAACGCATAAAACGCTCGACGGTAACCGGTAACGTCGGATCGATGTGCAGTTTCTGAGGCACATAACCAATACGCAGGTTCGCACTGCGATGCACCTGACCGGATGAGGGCGCGAGCAGTCCGAGTACCACGCGCACCAGCGTCGATTTACCCGCGCCATTGGGACCCAGCAGCGTCAAAATTTTACCAGGATGAAGCGCCAGGCTCACGCCAGACAGGACGGTGCGTTGAGCAAACTGGATGGAGACATTTTCAAGTGTGACAAGTGATGGCATAAGATTTACAGGTTGCGCAGAATTTCGAATGTTATAATATCACATCCAATCTGTTGATGACGAAGGAATGACGCATTATGTTACATAATAAAAAAGGGGCGGGTTTTACCCTGGCTGCGCTTGTTTTTGCTACCGCCGTTGCTTTGCCCGCTCATGCCAATGTAGTGGCCTCCATTAAGCCTGTTGGCTTCATTGCCTCTGCGATTGCGGACGGGGTAACACCGGTGGAGGTCTTGCTGCCTGATGGCGCATCCGAACATGATTATGCCCTGCGCCCGTCTGATGTAAAACGCTTACAAAACGCGGACTTAGTGGTCTGGGTGGGACCAGAAATGGAAGCGTTTATGACCAAATCAGCCGCCGCCCTGCCAGAAAAAAAGAATCTTGAGATAGTACAAATTCCCGGCGTAAAAACGATGTTGCTGCGGGGCGGTGAAGACGATGATCACGATGACCATGAGGCAGCAGAGCACGATCACGATGCAGAGCATCATCATCATCACGGTGAGTTTAATATGCACTTGTGGATGTCACCCGAAATCGCGCAAAAAACCGCGGTTGCAATCCATGAAAAATTATTGGAACTTATGCCGCAGGATAAAGTCAAACTTGACGCCAACCTGCAGCATTTTGAGGCAGAATTAGCGGACACAGATAAGCGCATTATCTCACAGCTTGCCCCCGTTAAAGATAAAGGGTATTTCGTTTTTCACGACGCTTACACGTACTTTGAAAAACACTACGGTCTCTCGCCCACCGGGCATTTTACCGTTAACCCAGAAATTCAACCGGGTGCACAGCGCTTACATCAAATTCGAACACAGTTGGTTGAGAAAAAGGCCGTTTGCGTCTTTGCTGAGCCACAATTCAGGCCGGCGGTCATCGATGCTGTTGCCCGTGGAACGCAGGTGCGTAAAGGCACGCTCGATCCACTGGGCACAGACATCAGCTTAGGAAAAGACAGCTATGTGAAATTCCTCTCACAGCTGTCGAGCCAGTATGAGACCTGCCTGAAAGGAGCATAGAGGAATAGTTTAACGTGCAGCAGATAGCCCGCTCTGTCGCCCTCGCATTTAATAATTTGCCGCGCCCCCACCGCGTTATGCTGGGATCGTTAACCGTTGTTACTCTGGCCGTCGCAGTCTGGCGGCCTTATGTTTACCATCCGAATGATGATGTTACGCCCATTGTCAAAGCCATTGAGTTAGAAAAAAACGAGTTTCGCACACTGCTTCCTGAAGCCAGTGAACCTATCGATCAAACCACGCCCGAACCCGATGAAGAACTGCCTTCAGACGACGTCGATCAGGATGTCGCCGATACGGCAGGCACGCACGATTACACCGTCTCCTCAGGCGACACGCTCAGCAGCGCACTGAACCAGTATGGCATCGACATGAGCGACATTAATGCGCTGGTGGCCAGCGATAAAGATCTGCGTAATTTGCAGGTCGGTCAGCAGCTCAGCTGGACGCTCAATGATGCCGGCGCACTGGATACCTTTACCTGGGAAATCTCGCGTCGTGAAACCCGCACCTATACGCGCACCGATAAAGGTGGCTTTAGCATGCAGTCGCAGATGCAAAAGGGTGAATGGCGCAACAGTGTGATTCAGGGCGAAGTCCGCGGCAGCTTCGCCGCCAGCGCTATGCGTGCCGGTTTAAGCAGTGCAGAGGCCAGCAGCGTGATCAAAGCCATGCAGTGGCAGATGGATTTTCGTAAGTTACGCGCGGGCGATAAATTCAGCGTGCTGATGTCGCGCGAAATGCTGGAAGGTAAGAGCGCGCAAAGCCAGCTACTGGGTGTGCGTTTGCGCAGCGGCGGCAAAGATTATTACGCGTTCCGGGCCGAAGACGGCAAATTTTACGACCGCAGCGGTGCGGGCTTGGCGCGGGGCTTTATGCGTTTCCCCACCGTGAAACAGTACCGTGTCTCGTCGAACTTTAATCCGCGCCGTCTTAATCCGGTGACGGGCCGAATTGCACCGCACAAAGGTGTCGATTTCGCGCTGCCGGTTGGTACGCCTGTGCTGGCTGTGGGCGATGGCGAAGTCGTGGTGGCCAAAAACGGCGGTGCCGCCGGTAACTATGTGGCCATCCGTCACGGCCGTCAGTATATGACGCGTTACATGCACCTCAAAAAAGTGCTGGTGAAACCGGGGCAAAAGGTAAAGCGTGGCGATCGCATTGCGCTCTCCGGCAATACCGGCCGTTCAACCGGACCGCATCTGCATTTTGAGATCTGGATTAATAATCAGGCTGTTAATCCCCTGACGGCCAAGCTGCCGCGCATGGAAGGTCTGACGGGCAAAGATCGTTCGCAGTATCTTGCTCAGGTCAAAGGCTGGTTACCGCAGTTGGGGATGAAGTAAATACTTTGATAACGTCGACGGCATGGCCGTCGACTTTTTTATCTCTGGCGCAGGATGATTGCAAATTTACTCGTCGCCACTATCATTAGCCCGTCATTGATTGAGGCGAGTGCATGGAAACCCGTAAAAAAAATAACATTGAATTTATTCCCGTTTTTGAACGTTCTTTTTTAAAGCCAAAATACTGGGGCAGCTGGCTGGCCATTGGCGCGCTGGCGGGTATTGCATTGATGCCGCCTCGCGTGCGCGATCCGCTTCTGGGAGGGCTCGGCAAGTTTGCTGGTAAGCTGGCGAAGGGCGCGCGTCGCCGTGCGCTCATCAATCTCTATTACTGCCTGCCTGAATTAAGCGAATCTCAGCGTGACGCGATTGTCGATCAGATGTTTGCCACCGCACCGCAAGCCATGGCCATGATGGCCGAGCTGGGTATGCGCGATCCGGCACAGATCCGCCAGCGGGTTGAGTGGCACGGTCGGGAAATTATTGATCAACTGCAGGCCGACAAGCAGAACGTGATTTTTCTGGTGCCGGATGGCTGGGCTGTGGACATTCCGGCCATGCTGCTGGCCTCAGAGGGACAGATGATGGCCGCGATGTTCCATAACCAGAGCGATCCGCTGGTGGACTATGTCTGGAACCGTGTCCGCCGTCGTTTTGGTGGTCGTATGCATGCGCGCAACGATGGCATTAAGCCGTTTATCAGTTCGGTCCGTCAGGGCTACTGGGGCTATTATCTGCCTGACCAGGATCACGGGCCGGAACACAGTGAGTTTGTCGACTTCTTTGCCACTTACAAAGCTACCTTACCCGCCGTTGGTCGGTTGATGAAAGTCTGTCGCGCCCGCGTCGTGCCGTTGTTTCCGGTGTATAACGGAGCAAGGCATAAGCTGGAAATTTACGTTCGTCCGCCGATGGATGACTTACTCGAAGCGGATGACCGTCAACTGGCGCGGCGGATGAATGAAGAGGTAGAAGTGTTTGTGCGTCCGCATCCGGAACAATATACCTGGATACTGAAACTGCTTAAAACCCGAAAAGCGGGTGATGTCGAACCCTACTAGCGAGACGAGCTTTATCCTCGTAAATAAAGAAAGGCCGCATGGCGGCCTTTCTGATTTAGACGGGCGTTACTTTGGCGTGACGCCTGCGTTCCCGCAGAAACATCAGCATCAGGCCAAACCACAGGACACCACTGATAAAGTTGATCAGGCTAAACCAGATCACCCCACCGCTAAAATAGAAGTGCTTCGCCAGCTCAATGCCGGTAGCCAGTGTCAAAATGCTGATCATGCCCAGCATGGCCGCGACGCTGCCTTTAGCTTCATCGCTGGCATAGAGCGTCAGCCGGTAAAGTCCGGCATTCACCATCCCGCCGCCGAACGCGTACAGGCTTAATCCTGCGGTAATCAACAAATAGCTGTGTGTGTTTATCAGCGTGGCAAATAAAGCAAGGCTTAACCCGAGTAATATGGGCCAGGCGGCAAATTTCACGGGTTGCTCAATCGGCATCCGGCCAACCAGTTTGCTCAGGGTCAGGTTACCGGCAATCATTGCCATAAATACCGGCAGCTGGAGCAGGGCGTACTCCATTCGTGAAAGTCCTTCATCACGCATCAGAATGACCGGGGACAGGGCCACCCAGGTCAGAATGGGAATGAAAACCAGTCCGATGGCAAAGGACCCAAACATCACCTGACGATCTTTTATCAGTCGGCCATAATTGCGCGCCAGCACCGGCAGCGCAATGGACTGGTGACGATCGCCGGCGGTTTCAGGCATGACCCGCCAGAGTACGATAAACGCCACGGCGCTGCAGGCGGCAAACAGCCAGAACATACTGCGCCAGCTTCCGACCGTGAGCCAGGCGGCGCCGGCCAGAGGCCCGGCGAGCGGTGCCAGCAGGGCGACATTCGCCATCAGCGCCATAATGCGCACGGCCAGTGCTTCCTCGAACGCTTCCTGAATGGCGGCATAGCCGACCGCACCAATAAAACACAGGCTAATTCCCTGAAGGAAACGCAGACTGACGAACTGCTCAATGTCGCTGACCCAGGTAGTCAGAATACAGGCGGCGGCAAAAAACAGAATGCCGGACAGCAGCACAGGCCTGCGGCCATATTTATCAGACAACGGGCCAAGCAGCCATTGTAAAACCACGCCACCCAGCAAATAGGCCGTGAGAGAGGTGGAAACCCACTGATCGCCTACGTCGAATTCGGCGGTGACCAGCAACATGCTGGGTTGGATCATATCGTGAGCAATATAGGTGGCGAACTCATAAAGCACCATCGCCAGCGGAAACAGCATCACGCGTCCGGTCAACTGGCGGATGGGTTGATAACGGGCCATCTGGCCTCCTTATGAAAAAACAAAAAACGCGACTGCAAGGCAGCCGCGTTTAAATGGTAATACAGATGTGTATGAAAAGCGGTATTAATCGACGCGCAGCACCCGGCCGGTGTTAGTCGTGCCGATTGCCCCCATCACATCCCCTTGCGTGACGACTACTAAATCACCGGAGACGAGGAAGCCTTTGTCACGCAGCAGATTAACGGCGTCATGGGCGGTGGCCACGCCTTCGTTATCGCTGTCGAAAAACACGGGCGTCACGCCGCGATACAGCGCGGTGATATTCAGCGTACGTTCGTGGCGCGACATGGCAAAGATCGGCAAACCTGATGTGATACGTGAGGTCATCAATGGCGTACGACCGGATTCCGTCATGGTAATAATGGCGGTCACGCCCTGCAGGTGGTTCGCTGTGTACATGGCTGACATGGCGATCGCTTCTTCGATATTATCGAACTGCACATCCAGACGGTGTTTAGAGACATTCACGCTTGGGATTTTCTCGGCACCCAGACAGACTTTTGCCATGGCGGCAACGGTCTCCGCCGGATACTGACCGGCAGCGGTTTCGGCTGACAGCATTACCGCATCGGTGCCGTCCAGCACGGCGTTGGCGACGTCCATGACTTCGGCGCGCGTCGGCATAGGATTGGTGATCATTGATTCCATCATCTGTGTCGCGGTGATGATGGTACGGTTCAACTGGCGCGCACGGCGGATAAGGGCTTTCTGAATCCCGACCAGTTCCGGATCGCCAATTTCCACGCCCAGGTCGCCACGGGCAACCATCACCACGTCAGAGGCCAGAATGATGTCATCCATGGCTTCCTGCGAGGCGACCGCTTCGGCACGTTCTACTTTCGCGACCATTAACGCGTCACAGCCCGCATCGCGCGCCAGACGGCGGGCATAGTGCATATCCTCACCACAACGCGGAAAGGATACCGCCAGATAGTCCACGTTGATTTTGGCGGCCGTGATAATATCGGCTTTGTCTTTCTCCGTCAGGGCTTCAGCCGACAGGCCTCCGCCCAGTTTGTTGATGCCTTTATTGTTAGAAAGCGGGCCACCTACTGTCACTTCGGTAAACACTTTGACGCCCTGAACCTCCAGCACCTTCAGCTGGACGCGACCATCATCCAGCAGCAGGATATCGCCGGGTACCACATCCTCGGGCAGACCTTTATAGTCAATGCCGACGCGTTCTTTATCGCCTTCGCCTTTGCCCAGCGCCGCATCAAGCAGGAACCGGTCGCCCACGTTCAGGAAGACTTTACCTTCTTTAAAGGTGGATACACGAATTTTAGGGCCTTGCAAATCGCCCAGAATGGCCACATGTCGACCGAGTTTTGCCGCAATCTGACGCACTTTATCGGCACGCATCTGGTGATCTTCGGGCGTACCGTGTGAAAAGTTAAGACGCACAACGTTGGCACCAGCAGCAATGATTTTTTCGAGATTGTTGTCGCGGTCAGTGGCTGGGCCGAGAGTGGTTACGATCTTGGTTCTTCTTAAACGTCGGGACATAGAGATTCCTTTGAATTTTGGAACTGAGCTGAATCGTTACTTTTTAAGGTATTAGCCCGTCAGATACTGATTACCACACAGAGGTATTATTATACATTCGAGTGTGTCAGAACTGTGGCACTGCGCCCGGAAGACGTCCAGTAAAGGCGCTTTTGTCAGATACAATACTGAGACTCACCGAGGAAGTCATCCCCCCTTCGACGCTAGCGCCAGCTTAATTGGCCAGACGCAAGTGACGCAGCCATTCTGCGTGTCACAACGCGGCAGGATGAACAGCCCGTTCATCTGTATCGTAGTTACAGCCGGGCCGCGCGTAACAGACCAGGCTGTTGCGGTCGTTCGTTTGCCGGTGGGGAAGGCATTGTCTGTTGTTTGGCCCACGAAGCCGGTGTAAACAGCGAAAAGCGTAAAGCGGCAAGTGTTGCACCGGCGCATTATCCCGACCGGATAGCGAGTAAATATCTGTTAGAATGGATAAATGCTGAGATGAAAGGCAATGCTGCCGGGGTGACCCTGTAGAATCAGCCGCGGGGCAAGGTCTGATAAGTCGGCTGGCCTTTTTTTTGCCATAATCAGCATCGCACTGGCTGCAGCCAGACAATTTTTGACACAGAAAAATAAGCGAAAGCGCACGGGTCAACCTACCACAGACGCGAATTACGCGCAGAGTAAGTAGGGTGACGCCGCGGGCTGGTTTACCTGGTCTGGGGAAAAAAGTACATTGTGCTGAAAGTAAATAACAACATGGACCCGGTGCTCAGGATGCATCGCCACCGGGACTATCCTGCAACGAGGAGAGGAAAATGGCGGTAACACAAATAGCCCAGGCATGCGATCTGGTAATTTTCGGCGCCAAAGGCGATCTCGCCCGTCGTAAACTGTTGCCCTCGCTGTATCAGTTAGAGAAAGCGGGTCAGATTCATGAAGAAACCCGGATTATCGGCGTTGGCCGTGCAGAGTGGGATAAAGCTGAATACACCAAAGTGGTGCGTGAGGCGTTAGAAACCTTCATGAAGGAAAAGATTGACGAAGCGCTCTGGGATAAGCTCAGTAACCGTCTCGATTTCTGTAACCTTGATGTCAACGATACTTCGCATTTCCCAAGACTGGGTAAGATGCTGGATCAGAAAAACCGCACCACGATTAACTATTTCGCCATGCCGCCCAGCACCTTCGGGGCCATTTGTCAGGGCCTCGGCATGGCCAAGCTCAATGCGAAACCGGCGCGCGTGGTGATGGAAAAACCGCTCGGCACATCGCTGGAAACGTCAAAAGAAATCAACGACAGCGTAGGCGAGTATTTCGATGAGAGTCAGGTATTCCGTATTGACCACTATCTGGGGAAAGAAACGGTTCTGAATCTGCTTGCGCTGCGTTTCGCAAACTCCATCTTCGTGAACAACTGGGATAACCGCACCATCGATCACGTGCAGATTACCGTGGCTGAAGAGGTGGGCATTGAAGGCCGTTGGGGTTATTTCGATAAAGCCGGGCAGATGCGCGATATGATCCAGAACCACCTGTTACAGGTGCTGACCATGATAGCAATGTCTCCGCCTTCCGATCTCAGTGCCGACAGCATACGCGATGAGAAAGTGAAGGTGCTGCGTTCGCTGCGTCCTATCGATCAGACAAATGTCCGTGAGAAAACGGTGCGGGGTCAGTACACCGCCGGCTTTGTGCAGGGCAAAAAAGTTCCCGGCTACCTGGAAGAAGAGGGCGCCAACAAAACCAGCTCTACGGAAACCTTTGTGGCCATTCGCGTCGATATCGACAACTGGCGCTGGGCGGGCGTGCCCTTCTATCTGCGCACCGGTAAGCGTTTGCCGACCAAGTGTTCTGAAGTCGTGGTGTACTTCAAAAACCCGGAGATGAACCTGTTTAAAGACTCTTACTCCGAGTTACCGCAGAACAAACTGACCATCCGTCTACAGCCGGATGAAGGGGTGGACATTGAGATCCTGAACAAGGTGCCGGGTCTGGATCACAAACACAAACTGCAGACGACCAAGCTGGATCTGAGCTACTCAGAAACCTTTAACCAGTCTCATCTGGCGGATGCGTACGAGCGTTTACTGCTGGAATCGATGCGCGGCATTCAGGCACTGTTCGTGCGCCGTGACGAGGTGGAAGCCGCCTGGACTTACGTTGACTCCATCATCAACGCCTGGGCCGCAGATGGTGATTCCTCCAAACCTTATCAGGCCGGCACTTGGGGACCGGTGGCGTCCGTCGCGATGATCACGCGAGACGGCCGTTCCTGGAATGAATTCGAATAATCCCTTCCCAGCCCGCATAATGCGGGCTTTTTTTTGCACCACCTCTCAAAAATGAACTGCTGTTTTAAAAACTTTATCCGTTGATGGACGGTGAAACGGAGAATCCTGTATGGTAGTCGTGCTGTTAACCGGACTGGCGCTGTAAAGGCTTCGGCGCAGTGATCACAATGTTATTTACCAGGGGAAGTGATGAAAAACTGGAAAACGAGTGCAGAACAGATTCTGAAAACCGGACCGGTCGTGCCGGTAATCGTGGTTAACAAGCTGGAACATGCGGTTCCCATGGCTCAGGCGCTGGTCGCCGGCGGCGTCAGGGTGCTGGAAGTGACCTTACGCACGCCCGTGGCGATGGATGCCTTACGCGCCATTATCAAACAGGTGCCAGAGGCTATTGTCGGTGCGGGAACGGTGCTGAACACACAGCAGCTCCAGGAAGTGACGGAAGCGGGCGCACAGTTTGTAATCAGCCCTGGTATCACCGAGTCCTTACTCAAGGCCGCCGTTGAAGGGCCAGTTCCGCTTATTCCCGGCATCAGCACGGTGTCAGAATTAATGACCGGCATGGATTACGGTCTGCGAGAGTTTAAATTTTTCCCGGCCGAAGCCAACGGCGGGGTAAAAGCGCTACAGGCCATCGGTGGGCCTTTCCCTCAGGTGCGTTTCTGTCCGACGGGCGGTATCTCACCAGCGAATTACCGTGATTATCTGGCGCTGAAAAACGTACTTTGTATCGGCGGCTCCTGGCTGGTGCCGAACGAGGCGCTGGAAGCAGGGGACTGGCAGCGTATTACGCAACTGGCCAGCGAGGCCGTCGCGGGGGCCCGCTAACGGGCAGACGGTGAGCCCGCAGGCTCACCGCACTCACTTAACCCTGAACGCTGACGGCAGCCGCACTGGCTACCGCGCGCGCAACAGCCTCTTCCGTTGTCTCGGCGCAGGCCAGAGCAACACCTAAACGACGCTGACCTTCAATTTCGGGCTTGCCAAACAGGCGCAACTGCAAACCCGCCCCCAGTGCTGCTTCTACATTCGCAAACCGGACATTCTGGCTGGTTAACTGCGGCAGAATAACGGCTGAAGCAGAAGGGCCGTACTGGCGAATCGCCCCTACAGGCAGCCCCAGGAACGCGCGGACATGCAGGGCGAATTCTGACAGATCCTGCGAGATCAGCGTCACCATGCCAGTGTCGTGCGGACGCGGAGAGACTTCACTGAATACCACTTCGTCGCCGCATACAAACAGCTCCACACCAAATAATCCATAGCCACCCAGTGCGTTGACCACGGTTTCCGCGATATGCTGGGCACGCTTTAGCGCCAGGTCGCTCATCTGCTGCGGCTGCCATGACTCACGGTAATCGCCGTCTTCCTGGCGATGACCGATAGGGGCGCAGAAATGAATGCCGTCAACGGCCCTGATGGTCAGCAGGGTGATTTCAAAATCAAACTTCACCACGCCTTCAACGATAACGCGTCCCGCCCCGGCGCGACCGCCTTGTTGCGCATAATCCCAGGCCTTATCCAGCTGGCTGGCATCGCGAATAAAACTCTGGCCTTTGCCGGATGAACTCATAACGGGTTTGACGATGCAGGGAAAACCAATCCCGGCGGCGGCAGCGACAAAATTTTCTTTGCTGTCGGCAAAGCGGTAGGTTGAAGTGGGCAGCGCCAGCTCCTCTGCGGCCAGACGACGAATGCCTTCGCGGTTCATGGTGAGGCGGGCAGCGCGGGCAGTGGGCACGACGCGCTGACCTTGCTGCTCCAGCTCCAGCAGTTTCTCTGTTGCGATGGCTTCAATCTCAGGCACCACGAAGTCTGGTTTCTCCTGGGCAATAACGGCGGCCAGTGCGTCGCCGTCCAGCATATTTATCACATGGCTACGGTGCGCTACATGCATCGCAGGCGCATTGGCGTAGCGGTCAACCGCAATCACTTCCACACCCAGACGCTGACATTCCAGCGCGACTTCTTTGCCCAGTTCTCCTGAGCCTAACAGCATGACGCGCGTGGCAGCAGGGCGTAGCGCAGTTCCGAGAGTCGTCATCATTTCACCTAAGCAGTCAACCAGTCAAAATTCGCGCGCAGTATAAACGAAAACGTTTGCGTTCTCACCCCTTGCGCACATTTCATCTCGTTTGCGCTACTTTTCCTGCTCTGACGTTTCCTGACATCTTTTTGGTAATGATGATGTTTCTGGATGGTAACAGGAGTAAATAATGAATAACTGGCTGCAACAGATTCAATCAGTACTGGCAAAAAAGAGCGGTGACGGCAAATCCTGCGGCGGGCTGAGTGAGATGCTGGCTCCCGGTGCGCTGGGTGGCCTGGCGGGATTGCTGGTGGCCAGTAAATCATCACGCAAGCTGTTAACTAAATATGGCGGCAAAGCCTTAATCATCGGCGGCGGGGCAGCAGCGGGCGCGGTGTTGTGGAACAAATACAAACAGCGGGTGCGTGAAACCCATCAGGACGAACCGGGTTTTGGTGAGTTACAGACGCCGGTTGATCAGCGCGCAGAACGACTGGTCACGGCCTTGGTGTTTGCCGCCAAAAGCGACGGGCATATTGATGACCGTGAACGTGCGACGATTGAGCAGAACATTCATCAGGCATGCTATGGTCAGGATGCGGAGAAACTGATCCAGCAGGCCATGCAGCGGCCGCTGGACCCCGAATGGCTGGCGGCGGATGTTAAAAATGAAGAAGAAGCACTGGAACTCTATTTTCTCAGCTGTGCCGCCATTGATGTTGATCATTTTATGGAGCGCAGCTACCTGTCGGCACTGGGCGACGCGCTAAAAATTCCGCAGGATGTCCGAAAAGGTATCCAGCAGGATATTGATCAGCAGAAGGCCAGTTAACCCATGTCCGGGCCCGTAACAGGGCCCTGAACACGCTCATAATCACTATCCCTGACTTGGCATCTGAAGACATTAGTGCAACCCTTAATGTTGATGATGTTCAGCAGGATGGATGATATGAAAGCACCTGACGCGAAAAAAATACCTTACGAGATGTCGCTGCATGGCGAGACGCGGGTCGATAACTACTACTGGTTGCGTGATGACAAACGCGAAAACAGCGATGTGCTGGACTACCTGCGTGCTGAGAACAACTATGGTCAGAAAATCATGGCGTCACAGGAGCCATTACAAAACCGTATTCTCCACGAGATCATTGACCGACTGCCGCCTCAGGACCATTCCGTTCCCTACGTAAAAAATGGCTACCGCTACCAAAGCCGTTATGAAAGTGGTAACGAATATGCCGCCTATTACCGGCAGCCTGCCAGTTATCAGGAAACTGATGAATGGACATTGCTGCTGGATGCCAATCAGCGGGCTTCGCACAGTGATTTTTATACCATGGGCGCGCTGCATATCAGCCCGGACAATCAGGTCATGGCCCTGGCAGAAGATTTCCTTTCCCGCCGCCAGTACGGCATTCGCTTTCGCAATCTGGAAAACGGGAGCTGGTATCCTGAGGTGCTGAATGATGCCTCTTCCAGCTTTGCCTGGGCGAATGATTCACGCACGCTCTACTATGTGCGCAAGCATCCGCAAACGTTGCTGTCTTACCAGCTCTGGCGGCATGAACTGGGCACGCCACAAAGCGATGACCAGCTGGTTTATGAAGAAAAGGATGATACCTTTCACCTCAGCATTCATAAAACCACCTCAAAAGTAAGCGTCACATTTAAACCGTCTGTGCAGCGGGCTCCGGTTCCGGGAAAATAGTGTCCATCATTTTTTAATGGACACTATCGCGTGAAACACCGGACATGGCTCCTTGAGGCGCTTCGCCTCCATT
>NZ_VZPF01000005.1 GCF_008801695.1 Pantoea stewartii subsp. stewartii | reverse complement strand
AATGGAGGCGAAGCGCCTCAAGGAGCCATGTCCGGTGTTTCACGCGATAGTGTCCATTAAAAAATGATGGACACTATTTTCCCGGAACCGGAGCCCGCTGCACAGACGGTTTAAATGTGACGCTTACGGACGGTGGGATTTTTTTTGTCTGCGTAATGCCTCTTTCGCTGCTCAATTAACATGGCGACCTGTGCGGAGAACCTTTGCTGCATGATTGACGCCGCGCTGCACGGATCAGGCTAATGTAGCCCTGATTACATACCTCAGGATGATCCCTCCGTGGTGTTTCTGCCCGCATACCTCACCCGAAATGTCCGTAACAGACAATAAAAAACCCGGCCGGAGCCGGGTTTATCACGTCTGCGAACCGTGCTTATGGCTTGGTCGCAGGGGCCGTTGCCTGGTGGGTAGCACTATGGCCGCCCGCAGAACCTTTGCCTTCAAAATTGAAGGAAGGACGCTGCCAGTCGCTGTGACGCGCAGGCTCTGGTTGCCATGCTGGCGCAGGCGCTTTGGTCATTGGGGCTGACGCAAAGTGCTTCCAGCGCGTTTCCGCATTGTCCTGGAGGGCTTCTACAGCAACGTCGCGCGCAGCCACAGGCGCATGCGGTTCGGTGATGGGTGCAACGGTTTCCTCTGCAGCAACCGGTGCATTTAACACCGCGTCAACCTGAGCTTCGGTTGTCGGGCTCACCGCCGTACCGGCCTGCTCTGCGGGCTCAACGTGCTCGTGTTGGGCGACCTCGGGCGCGGCGGTCACGTCGGACTTATGCGCGTCTTCAGCCGTGACATCGGCAGGTTGTGCCTGCTGCGCAACGGCGTCGGCGCGGGCTTCTGCAGCCGCAGGAATCACAGAGGGTTCCTGATGCACAGGAGCATCAATCGCCTGCGTGTCATCCGTATTCACCACAGTAACCGGCGTGTCTGTCTGGGGTTCAGCAACCTGTACTGGATCGGGCTGTGAAACCGGCGCCTCGTCTACGGCCGCTGCCACAGGCAGGGCGATAGCAGGTGCTGTGTCTGCATGGCTGTCGTCCTGTGCGGTTTTCACGGCATCCTGTGTGGTCTGCTCTTCGTTCGTCTGTGCGACCGGATAGCGCACCCAGACTTTGCCTGACGCCATCTCAGGTGAGGCCGAAGCGGCTTCTAATGGCATAGCAGACTGTGTTGGGTAGCGCTCATCGCGGTAACGACGGCGACGCTGACCACTGACGCGCAGATGGCGCGGTGAACGACGAGAGCGACGCGGCATGTTGGCGTTATCACGCGCTTCGGTTTCGTCCGCGTCGTCGACCTGTGAGGCTTCTGCAACCGGCTGAATCTTGCGGGCTTCAACAGATTCTGCTGACTCGACGGCAGCATGCTGAGGCTGATCATTGTTGTCGCCAACACGCACTTTTTGCGTCAGCTGACGCGGTTTGCGGCGTGGCATAGCCTGAACGCGCTCATCGTCCTGTGCTTCAGCCGCAACGGGCTCAGCGGTTTCAACGGCCTGTTCAACCGCGCTGTTCGCTTCCTGCTGGGCACGTTTCTCTTCCTGACGACGACGCTGACGTTCAGCACGCTGTTCACGACGCTGCTGCTGTTGCTCATCGCGTTGCTGGCGAGCTTCATCGCTCAGCGCCGGACGTTCATCACGCGCCTCATTAGACTGCCCCTGACGCTTATTACGACGGTTGTCTTCACACGGTTCACGATTGTCACGGGTTTCGCGGTTGTCCCGAGATTCACGCTGCTGAGTGGTGTCACCATTACGTGGCGTGCGCTCACGGCGGTTATTGTTACGGCGGTTGTTACGACGATCGCCACGCTGATTGCCGTTCTCCTCACCGCTGGTTTTCTGCGGTTCGGTCACTTCAGCAACGGGCTCTGCCGTGGCAGGCGCAGGCTCACCGGCGAACATTTTTTTCAGGCCCGCCAGCAGGCGACCAACAAAGCCTGTTCCGTTGGATGGCGTTGCAGGGGCGGTTTCAGCAACCGGCGCAGTTCGCGCTTTGGTCGCTTCCGGCGCTGCTTCCGTCGGTGCCGGTGGCGCATCAGGCATCACAAATGCCGCCAGGGCCGGTTGTTCTGGACGACGACGTTCGGCATGTTCTTCTTCCGAAGGCATCGCCATTTCGGCTTCGTGCAGCTTAGGCAGGTGATAGCTCAGCGTCTGCGTTTCTTCACCTTTCCGCACGCGCAACACGGAGTAGTGCGGCGTTTCCATCCGGTCGTCCGGTACGATAACCGCACGCACGCCGCCCTGGCGTTTTTCGATAGCATTGACCGCTTCACGTTTTTCATTCAGCAGGTAAGAGGCCACAGGCACCGGGACAATAGCATGCACTTCTTTGGTGTTGTCCTTCAGGGCTTCTTCTTCGATCAGGCGCAGAATAGACAGTGACAGCGACTCGTTATCACGAATGGTGCCGGTACCGCTACAGCGCGGGCAGACATGATGGCTCGACTCACCCAGTGACGGGCTGAGACGCTGGCGGGACATTTCCAGCAGGCCAAAACGTGAAATATGGCTGATCTGAATACGGGCACGATCCTGACGGACCGCCTCACGCAGACGGTTTTCTACCGCGCGCTGATGGCGAACCGGCGTCATATCGATAAAGTCGATAACGATCAAACCGCCGAGGTCGCGCAGGCGTAACTGGCGGGCGATTTCATCTGCTGCTTCAAGGTTCGTGTTAAACGCGGTTTCTTCGATATCGCCACCACGCGTAGCGCGTGCCGAGTTGATATCGATGGCGGTCAGTGCTTCGGTGCTGTCGATAACAATCGAGCCACCGGAAGGCAGGCGCACTTCACGCTGGAAAGCGGACTCGATTTGCGACTCGATTTGATAGTGGCTGAACAACGGGATTTCGCCGGTGTAGAGCTTGATCTTGCTGGTAAAGTCCGGACGGCCCAGAGCCGCAATATGCTGACGCGCCAGTTCCAGGACCTTCGGGTTATCGATAAGAATTTCGCCGATGTCCTGGCGCAGGTAATCGCGGAATGCGCGCACGATTACGTTACTTTCCTGATGAATCAGGAAGGGCGCAGGACGGCTGTCAGCGGCTTTCTTAATCGCTTCCCAATGTTTCAGACGGAAGCTGAGATCCCACTGCAGCGATTCAGCTGATTTGCCTACACCTGCGGTACGGACAATCAGCCCCATACCATCAGGCAGTTCCAGTGCCGAAAGCGCTTCTTTCAGTTCGGTACGGTCGTCACCTTCAATCCGACGAGAAATGCCGCCCGCGCGCGGGTTGTTCGGCATCAATACCAGATAACTTCCTGCCAGCGAGATAAAGGTGGTCAGCGCGGCGCCTTTATTACCCCGTTCTTCTTTATCGATCTGAACAATAACTTCCTGGCCTTCACGCAGCACATCCTTAATGTTTGGACGACCGTGAGCGTTGTAGGAAGCAGGGAAGTATTCGCGAGAAATTTCTTTGAGAGGGAGGAAACCGTGACGTTCTGCACCGTAGTCGACGAAAGCCGCTTCAAGGCTGGGTTCGATACGGGTGATTTTACCTTTGTAGATATTGGCTTTTTTCTGTTCGTGTCCGGGACTTTCGATATCCAGATCGTACAGACGTTGACCATCAACCAGGGCAACGCGCAACTCCTCCTGCTGAGTTGCGTTAATTAACATTCTTTTCATCGTAACGTACTCGTTATTCTTTCATGAGTGATTAAAGCTGCGGGCATAGTTACCCTGGACGAGTATCAACCGATGGCCCCGTGACTTAGTGCAATGTCGTCAACCTCACGGTTATCGACCGCGCGAGGGGCGCAAATAACGTCGGTGGCCTGTTTTTCATAAGGAACAACAGCACCAGATAGTGGAAATGCGAGAGATAATTCTGTAAACCCGTGCACTCCATCTCATGTCCAGGCCGCAACCCGCAGCCCGCTAAGTGCCTGATTTCGCATTACGTCTTACGCCATTGCTGCGTGTCTGCTCAATCCGACAAAATAACTAATTTCGCTTTTTTTCTTATCTGAATCCTCAGCTAAGAAACCTAAGCATTATTCCACTGCTAACCTTCATATAGCAAGGTGACTTTAACTGACTGATCAATTTTCTTTACATTTTAAGAACCCTGCGACAGAAAGCGCATTCAGGCTGTTGAAAATGCCAGCAATCTGATTGCTCATCCCGACGCTACGCAGAGAGTTAAGCACATAAAAAGGGGTGGCGCTATGAGGGGACACTATTTAGAATCGCCGCCATGAAAACAGAGAATCCCGGCGTACAGTTTGTCGCCATCACGGCTGAAAACGCCGGACAACGTATTGATAACTTTTTGCGCACCCAGTTAAAGGGCGTGCCGAAGAGCATGATTTATCGCATCGTGCGGAAAGGTGAAGTGCGCGTGAATAAAAAACGCATCAAGCCTGAATATAAACTCGAAGAGGGCGATGAGGTTCGCATTCCGCCAGTACGTGTGGCGGAGCGTGATGAGGACGCTGTCTCGCCCAAACTGGCCAAAGTTGCCTCACTGGCTAACGCCATCCTCTTTGAAGACGATCATTTGCTGGTCATGAACAAACCGTCCGGTACAGCCGTACACGGCGGCAGCGGCTTAAGCTTTGGTGTGATTGAAGGACTGCGCGCCCTGCGTCCGGAAGCGCGCTTTCTGGAGCTGGTACATCGCCTTGACCGCGATACGTCCGGCATTTTACTGGTGGCCAAAAAGCGCTCAGCATTGCGTTCGCTGCATGAACAGCTGCGTGAGAAGGGCATGCAGAAAGATTATCTTGCGCTGGTGCAGGGCAACTGGCCCTCGCATATCAAAGTGGTTCAGGCGCCGCTGCTGAAAAATATCCCGCAAAGCGGTGAACGTATGGTGCGTGTCAGCAGTGAAGGCAAACCGTCGGAAACTCGCTTTAAAGTGGAAGAACGTTTTGCGTTTGCCACGCTGGTCAAAGCCAGTCCGGTAACCGGGCGTACGCATCAGATTCGTGTACACACCTTGCACGCCGGTCATCCTATCGCCTTTGACGATCGTTACGGCGAGCGCGACTTTGACAGCAAACTGGCCTCTACGGGGCTGGATCGGCTCTTCCTGCACGCGGCTGCGTTGACATTTACGCACCCGAATACAGGGGAAACCCTGCGTATGGAAGCGCCGCTGGATGACACGTTACAGCAGTGCCTGACGAAGCTGCGCCAGCAAAAAAACTGACGCAGGGCGGCATCACGCTCCCAGGGGATTGATGCCCGCTTCACGCAGCATCGCGCTGAGCGCGATAAGCGGCAGTCCCACCAACGCATTCGGATCACGCCCTTCAAGCCGGTCAAATAAGCAGATGCCCAGTCCTTCACTTTTGAAACTGCCGGCGCACTGTAGCGGTTGCTCTTTCTTTATATAGTTGGTGATGTCGGCCTGACTCAGCGTGCGGAAATGCACGGTAAAAGGTTCACAGCACTGCATCAGTCGCTGGCTGGCAGGGTGGTAGAGGGCGAGGCCGGTATAAAAGGTTACGCGGTTGCCACTGGCAGCGCGTAGCTGTGCTTCTGCGTTCTGCGCCGTATGGGGTTTTCCGGTAATCCTGCCGTTAAGGACGCAAACCTGATCGGAACCAATGATCCAGTGATGTGGATAACGCTCAGCCAGCGCCTGAGCTTTGGCTATGGCCAGGCGCGTAACCAGATCCTCTGCGCGTTCATTTTCTAACGGCGTTTCATCTGTCTGGGGTGAATCTACTGTAAAAGGCAGGCCAAGCTTGCTCAGCAGCGCCTGACGAAACGGTGAGGTTGATGCTAAAAGAATCGATGCTGTCATTTTTTTTCAATATTGATAGCGAATTGGTGGCAGTCATTTTAAACTGTGCGCCGCACTGGATGCGAATAGTGGTTGAAAGATGCTGTCCAACGGCCTTTTTCTTTGACTCTATGTGATTACAAAGTTAATATGCGCGCCCTATGCAAAAGGTAAAATTACCCCTGACGCTGGACCCCGTCCGCACTGCTCAAAAACGCCTTGATTACCAGGGTGTTTATACCTCGCAACAGGTAGAGCGTGTGGCTGAGTCGGTCGTCAGTGTGGACAGTGATGTTGAATGTGCCATGTCGTTCGCGGTTGATAACCAGCGTCTGGCAGTACTGACGGGTACTGCTGATGTTGAGGTTACGCTTCGTTGTCAGCGCTGCAACCAGGTTTTTCCACATCATGTTCACGTAAGCTATTGCTTCAGTCCTGTTTCATCTGATGAGCAGGCCGAGGCGTTGCCGGAAGCGTACGAGCCGGTTGATGTCAACGAATTCGGTGAGATCGACTTGCTGGCGGTTATTGAGGATGAAGTTATTCTCGCGCTGCCTGTGGTTCCGGTGCACGATTCTGAACACTGTGAAGTGTCCGAGGCGGACATGGTCTTTGGCCAATTGCCTGCAGAGGCAGAAAAACCAAACCCATTTGCCGTATTAGCCAGTTTAAAGCGTAAGTAATAGGAGTAAGGTCCATGGCCGTACAACAGAATAAACCCACCCGTTCTAAGCGTGGTATGCGTCGTTCGCACGATGCGCTGACCACTGCTGCTCTGTCAGTAGATAAAGTTTCTGGTGAAACTCATCTGCGTCACCACATCACTGCGGATGGTTACTACCGCGGTCGCAAGGTTATCGTTAAGTAAGATCTTTGCTTAGCAAGGCGATACCTTGACACGTTTGACCCTGGCTATCGATGCCATGGGCGGGGATTTCGGTCCCTGCGTGACGGTGCCTGCAGCATTGCAGGCACTGGCCTCTCATTCGGAACTCATCCTTCTTCTGGTCGGAGACCCCGACATTCTCACGCCATTGCTTGCCAAAGCCGATTCCGCCCTGCTGGCGCGTTTGCAGGTTGTCCCTGCCGAATCCGTTATTGCAAGTGATGCGCGACCCGCACAAGCCATACGTAACAGCCGCGGCAGTTCAATGCGAGTGGCGTTAGAGTTGGTGAAAGAAGGGCGGGCAGAGGCCTGCGTCAGCAGCGGCAATACCGGCGCGCTGATGGGGCTGGCGACATTATTACTGAAGCCGCTGGACGGCATTAAGCGTCCGGCGTTGATGACCGTTTTACCCCACCAACATCAGGGAAAGACGGTCATTCTGGATTTAGGTGCCAACGTCGATTCTGACAGTGCGATGCTGGTGCAGTTTGCGGTAATGGGCGCGGTCATGGCCGAAGAAGTGTTGGGCATAGCGCATCCCCGCGTGGCACTTCTCAATATTGGCCATGAAGAGCATAAAGGGCTTGAAAGCATTCGCGATGCGGCGTTAAGTCTGAAGGCATTACCGCAAATTAATTACATTGGTTACCTTGAAGGTAATGATTTGCTGACCGGCAAAACGGACGTGCTGGTTTGTGATGGTTTCGCTGGAAACATCACACTGAAGACAATGGAAGGCGTGGTAAGAATGTTCCTTTCTCTGCTGAAATCATCGGGAGAAGGTGAAAAGCGGTCGTGGTGGCTGACGTTGCTGGGGCGCTGGGTTAAAAAGCGTTTGGTCAGGCGTTTCGGCCATCTCAACCCCGACCAGTATAATGGCGCTTGTCTGTTAGGATTGCGCGGGACAGTGATCAAGAGTCATGGCGCAGCAAATCAACATGCCTTTGCCATGGCGATCAATCAGGCCGAGCAAGCGGTGAGGCGGCAGGTTCCTGAACACATTGTCGCCCGTCTGGACGCTGTATTAGCCAGGAGTGACAAAGCCTAGATGTTTACCAAAATTATCGGTACGGGCAGTTATTTGCCCAGCCAGGTCCGCACCAATGCCGACCTGGAAAAAATGGTGGAGACCTCGGACGAGTGGATTGTTACCCGTACCGGCATCCGTGAGCGCCGTATTGCTGCGCCGGATGAGACTGTTGCAAGTATGGGCCACCAGGCAGCACAACGTGCCCTGGAGATGGCGGGCGTCGATGCCAATGACGTGGGCCTGATCATTGTGGCGACCACGTCTTCCAGTCATGCCTTCCCCAGCTCTGCCTGCCTGATTCAGCAGATGCTTGAAATCAAAGATTGTGCCGCGTTTGACCTGGCTGCGGCCTGTGCAGGCTTTACTTATGCGTTAAGCGTTGCCGATCAATACATCAAAAATGGTGCAGTGAAACATGCGCTGGTCATCGGTTCTGATGTCCTGGCGCGTACGCTCGATCCTGAAGATCGTGGCACGATCATTCTGTTCGGTGACGGTGCGGGCGCAGTGGTACTGGGTCAAAGTGAAGAGCAGGGCATCATTTCTACCCATCTGCATGCTGATGGCCGTTACGCCAAATTGCTGACGCTGCCTTATCAGGATCGCGCGCATCAGGATCAACCCGCTTACCTGACAATGGCAGGTAATGAAGTCTTCAAAGTGGCCGTGACAGAACTGGCGCACATCGTTGATGAGACCTTGCAGGCGAACAACATTGCGCGTGAAGAGCTGGACTGGCTGGTGCCGCATCAGGCAAACCTTCGCATTATCAGCGCCACGGCGAAAAAACTGGGCATGACCATGGAAAAAGTGGTAGTCACGCTGGATCGTCATGGAAATACCTCAGCCGCATCCGTGCCCAGCGCACTGGATGAAGCCGTGCGCGATGGCCGCATCAAACCCGGACAACTTATTTTGCTGGAAGCCTTTGGTGGTGGATTCACCTGGGGTTCTGCGCTGGTTCGCTTTTGATTGACAGGAACTGAAAATGACGCAACTTGCTTTTGTTTTCCCAGGTCAGGGCTCACAGTCTGTGGGCATGTTGACAGAACTCGCTGCCGCTTATCCGGTGGTTGAAGAGACGTTCCGTGAAGCCTCTGAGGCCCTCGGTTATGATCTGTGGCAGTTAGTGAGCCAGGGCCCCGCGGAAGAGTTGAACAAAACCTGGCAGACGCAGCCTGCGCTGCTGGCCGCTTCCGTGGCGATTTACCGTGTCTGGCAGCAGCAGGGGGGCAAACAGCCTGTGCTGATGGCGGGCCACAGCCTGGGCGAATATTCTGCGCTGGTCTGTGCGGGCGTACTGGATTTCGCGGACGCAATAAAACTGGTTGAACTGCGCGGTAAACTGATGCAGGAAGCCGTGCCAGAAGGCACCGGTGCCATGCAGGCGATCATCGGGCTTGATGATGCGGCCATTGCGAAAGCCTGTGAAGAAAGTGCGCAGGGTGAAGTCGTTTCGCCGGTGAACTTCAATTCGCCAGGCCAGGTCGTTATCGCGGGTAACAAAGATGCGGTAGAACGTGCAGGCGCGGCCTGTAAAGCGGCGGGCGCCAAGCGCGCGTTGCCGTTGCCGGTCAGCGTACCTTCGCATTGTGCACTGATGAAGCCTGCGGCGGAAAAACTGGCACTGACGCTGGAAACGCTCACCTTTAAGGCACCCCAGGTGCCGGTGATTAACAACGTCGACGTGAAAGCCGAAACGGATGCCGACGCGATTCGTCAGGCGCTGATTCGCCAGCTTTACAGCCCGGTACGCTGGACAGAAAGCGTAGAGGCGATGGCTGCGCAGGGCGTGACGCAACTGATTGAAATGGGTCCGGGTAAAGTGCTCACTGGCCTGACCAAACGTATCGTAGATGGCCTGTCTGCGGCAGCGGTGAACGATACTGCGTCATTGACTGCGGCACTTGCACAGGAATAAGAGGAAAATCATGAGCTTTGAAGGTAAAGTAGCGCTGGTAACGGGCGCGAGCCGCGGCATTGGCCGTGCGATTGCAGAAACCCTGGCTGCACGTGGTGCAAAAGTGGTGGGAACTGCAACCAGCCAAAGTGGTGCCGATGCGATCAGTGCTTACCTTGGCGATAAGGGACTGGGCCTGCTGTTAAATGTGACAGATGCCGCTTCCATCGACAGCGTTTTAGAGAAAATTCGCGCTGAATTTGGCGAAGTGGACATTTTGGTCAATAATGCAGGCATTACGCGTGATAATTTACTGATGCGTATGAAAGACGATGAGTGGCAGGATATCCTTGATACCAACCTCACATCAGTTTTCCGTCTTTCTAAGGCGGTGATGCGTGCCATGATGAAAAAGCGCATGGGACGTATCATCACCATTGGTTCCGTTGTCGGAACCATGGGTAATGCGGGTCAGGCAAACTATGCTGCAGCAAAAGCGGGTTTGATTGGCTTTAGCAAATCACTGGCGCGGGAAATCGCGTCACGTGGCATTACCGTCAACGTCGTGGCTCCGGGCTTCATAGAGACCGACATGACGCGGGCACTGAACGAAGATCAACGTTCCGGTATTCTGGCAGAAGTGCCTGCGGGTCGCTTAGGCGAAGCGCAGGAAATTGCTAATGCTGTTGCATTCTTAGCCTCTGACGAAGCAGCCTACATCACGGGTGAGACGCTGCACGTCAATGGCGGCATGTATATGGTCTGATAATCACGAAATCATTTGCATTATTTGCGTATAAAACCGCACAATAGCGTAAATCGTGGTTAGACCAGCCGGGATTTTGTTGCATCTTTTTCAACATTTTATACACTACGAAAACCATCGCGAAAGCGAGTTTTGATAGGAAATTAAATAGTATGAGCGATATCGAACAACGCGTTAAGAAAATCATCAGTGAGCAGCTGGGTGTGAAAGAGGAAGAAGTGACCAACTCTGCATCTTTCGTAGAAGACCTGGGTGCCGATTCTCTTGATACCGTTGAGCTGGTAATGGCTCTGGAAGAAGAGTTTGATACTGAAATTCCAGACGAAGAAGCTGAGAAAATCACTACCGTTCAGGCAGCGATCGACTATATCAATAGCCACAAAGGCTAATGAATATCTTCAGGCGGTCAATTGACCGCCTGAGTTTTATGTTTGCCCCACAATAGTCATTTTTTTCCCTCCCTGGAGGACGAACGTGTCTAAGCGTCGTGTAGTTGTGACTGGTCTTGGCATGTTGTCTCCTGTCGGCAATACCGTAGAGTCTACCTGGAGTGCTCTCCTTGCCGGTCAGAGCGGCATTAACCTGATCGACCATTTTGATACCAGCGCCTATGCAACACGCTTTGCAGGTCTGGTAAGAGATTTCAATTGCGATGACTTTATTTCCCGTAAAGATCAACGCAAGATGGATGACTTCATTCAGTACGGCATCGTGGCAGGCATTCAGGCCATGCAGGACAGCGGTCTTGAAGTGACCGAGGAAAATGCAGGCCGGATTGGCGCGGCAATTGGTTCAGGCATTGGTGGTTTGGGTCTGATTGAAGAAAACCATACCTCGCTGGTGAACGGTGGTCCGCGTAAAATCAGCCCTTTCTTCGTGCCTTCCACAATCGTCAATATGGTGGCGGGACATCTCACCATCATGTATGGCCTGAAAGGCCCCAGCATTTCCATTGCGACCGCCTGTACTTCTGGCGTTCACAACATTGGTCATGCGGCACGTATCATCGCCTATAACGATGCTGACGTGATGCTGGCAGGTGGCGCGGAAAAAGCCAGTACACCATTGGGTGTAGGTGGGTTTGGCGCGGCGCGTGCACTGTCTACACGTAACGACAACCCACAGGCGGCAAGCCGTCCATGGGATAAAGACCGTGATGGTTTTGTACTGGGCGACGGCGCGGGCATTATCGTACTGGAAGAGTACGAGCATGCTAAGAAGCGTGGCTCTAAAATCTACGCGGAAATCGTGGGCTTTGGGATGAGCAGCGATGCCTATCACATGACCTCGCCACCGGAAGACGGCTCTGGCGCAGCCGCAGCGATGATCAATGCGCTGCGTGATGCACAGATGACGCCTGACAGGATCGGTTACGTCAACGCGCATGGCACGTCAACGCCAGCAGGTGATAAAGCCGAAGCGCAGGCGGTGAAATCAGTGTTTGGTGAGGCTGCCAGCAAGGTTATGGTCAGCTCAACTAAGTCAATGACCGGCCATTTACTGGGTGCGGCAGGCGCGGTTGAATCGATCTATTCGATTCTGGCGCTGCGCGATCAGGCGGTTCCACCGACCCTGAACCTGGATAACCCGGACGAAGGTTGCGATCTTGATTTCGTTCCTCACACTGCACGTCAGGTGTCTGGACTGGAATATACGCTGTGTAACTCTTTCGGTTTCGGTGGCACTAACGGTTCACTGATTTTCCGTAAAATCTAAACCTGGCGTTTATGATTGCTTAAAAGGCCCGCTATGCGGGCCTTTTTTCTGTCCAGCGACGAAGAGAAACCGATAAAATCACCGTCATGACAACCACGATATCGATACGGGAGACGCGGTAATGTGGATTAACGGCATCGAACAATCTCATCTCACGGCCCGCGATCGCGCCGTACAATTTGGCGATGGCTGCTTTACCACGGCCGCTATCATCAAGGGCAATATCGCGCTGTTTGACTGGCATATTCAGCGTCTACAGCAAAGCTGCGAACGCCTGTGGTTACAGAATGTTGACTGGCAGGCTCTGGCGGGGGAAATGCTGCAGGCGGCCTCGGGCCATGACAGCGCGGTGCTTAAAGTAATTATCAGCGCAGGCAGTGGGGGACGCGGTTACAGTCGTGCGGGCTGTAGCGGGCCGACGCGCATTGTCTCGGTCTCTGACTGGCCCGGACACTATGCTGCGTTAGAAAATACCGGTGTCAGGCTGGTGGTCAGTCCGGTCCGGCTGGCACGCAACCCCCAGTTTGCCGGGCTAAAACATCTCAACCGGCTTGAACAGGTGATGATTCGTGCCCATCTTGAGCAGACAGACGCGGATGAAGCCCTGGTGCTTGACACCGAAGGTTGGGTGGTGGAATGCTGTGCGGCCAATTTATTCTGGCGGAGCGGCAACACGATCTTTACGCCCCGGCTGGATCAGGCTGGCGTTGACGGCATTATGCGGCAGAATCTGATAGCGCAAATACGTGCAGCAGGACAGAGTTGTCAGGTGGTGCAGGCGACGCTGGCGTCGCTGTTAGCCGCAGACGAAATTGTCATCTGTAATACGCTCATGCCTGTCTTGCCCGTTCGACAACTTGATGCGGTGACCTTTCATCAACGCACATTGTTTAACCAGCTACAGGCAAGCTGTAAAACGATAATGGAAGCAGAATGAGTCGAAGCAAAAAAATTATTGCGGGTGTGCTGGCAGTGCTGCTGGCGGCCGCAGGCGTCAGCTACTGGCAGGTGAAGCAACTTGCTGCCAGCCGTCTGACCCTTTCCCAGGAAACGATTTACACGCTGCCCGCCGGGACGGGCCGTGTGGCGTTAGAAGCCCAGCTGGAAAGTCAGCATATTATTCCCCACAGCATCTGGTTTGGCGCGTTGCTTAAGTTTGAGCCTGAACTGGCAAAATTCAAAGCCGGGACCTATCGTCTGGAACCGTCAATGACGGTGCGCGAGCTACTGGCGTTGCTGGCCAGCGGCAAAGAGGCCCAGTTCCCGCTGCGCTTTGTAGAAGGACAACGCCTGCAGGAGTGGCTGAGTGAATTACGCCAGGCACCCTATGTAAAACATACGTTGCCTGATGATAAGTATGCCACCGTGGCAAAGGCGCTCAGGCTGGATGAAAATCAGCTGGAAGGGAGCTTCTGTCCGGATACCTATCTGTATACCGCCAATACAACGGATATTGCGTTGCTGACGCGTGCGCATCAACGAATGCAAAAGATGGTTGATGAAGTCTGGCAAGGCCGCATGGACAACCTGCCCTACAAGAATGAGCAGGAGATGGTGACGATGGCGTCGATCATTGAAAAAGAGACGGGCGTCAGCGAAGAGCGGGCGAAAGTGGCCTCTGTGTTTATTAACCGACTGCGGACGGGCATGCGCCTGCAGACCGATCCGACCGTGATTTACGGTATGGGCGCAGCCTACAATGGCACGCTGACGCGCAAAGATCTGGAAACAGCGACGCCGTACAATACCTATATCATCAGTGGTTTGCCGCCAGGCCCGATTGCGATGCCGAGTAAGGCCTCATTGATTGCCGCCGCCCATCCGGAAAAGACCAATTACCTCTATTTTGTGGCGGATGGCAAAGGTGGACATACGTTCACGACCAATCTTGCCAGCCATAACAAGGCCGTCCAAGCTTACCGGCTTGCGTTAAAGGAAAAAAATGGACAGTAAGTTTATTGTGATTGAAGGCCTGGAAGGCGCGGGAAAAACCACGGCCCGTGAGGCCATTGTGGCAACGTTACAGGCACACGGGATTGAAGACATCGTCTTTACCCGTGAACCCGGTGGTACGCCGCTGGCTGAACAGCTCCGTATTCTGGTGAAGCAGGGCATTGAGGGCGAGCAGGTGACCGATAAAGCGGAACTGTTAATGCTGTACGCCGCCCGTGTCCAGCTGGTCGAAACCGTGATTAAACCGGCCCTTGCGCGCGGCGCCTGGGTGGTGGGCGATCGGCATGATCTCTCCTCTCAGGCTTACCAGGGCGGCGGCCGTGGGGTTGATGCCGAATTGATGCGTACATTGCGTGATACGGTGCTGGGGGATTTTCGTCCTGACCTGACGTTGTATCTGGATGTCACACCGGAAACAGGATTACAACGTGCCCGCGCTCGTGGTGTGCTGGATCGCATCGAGCAGGAGTCACTGCGCTTTTTCGAACGCACGCGTGACCGCTACCTGGCCCTGGCGGCGGAAGATGCGACGATTCGGACAATCGATGCGACGCAGCCTCTGGAACAGGTGACCACCGCGCTGCAATCCACATTGTCTGCCTGGCTGGCGGAACAGCGGGCATGAACTGGTATCCCTGGCTAAACCAGCCTTACCGGCAGGTGATTGCACAGCACCAGGCGGATCGCGCGCATCACGCGCTGCTGGTGAATGCCATGGAAGGCATGGGCGATGATGCCCTGGTGTGGGGAATGAGCCGCTGGCTGATGTGTCAGCGCCGCGACGGACTGAAAAGCTGCGGTCACTGTCATGGCTGTCAACTGATGCAGGCAAACACGCATCCTGACTGGTACCGGCTGGAAGCCGAAAAAGGCAAAGCCACGCTCGGCATTGATGCCGTGCGCCAGGTGACGGAAAAAATGTACCACCATGCACAGCAGGGCGGGGCTAAAGTCGTCTGGCTGCCCGATGCGTCGCAGCTCAGTGATGCGGCAGCGAACGCCTTGCTGAAAACCCTTGAAGAACCGCCGGCAAACAGCTGGTTCTTTCTGAGCAGTCGTGAACCTTCGCGTTTGCTGGCGACGCTGCGCAGCCGCTGTATGGTGTTAACGCTGGCACCGCCAGACGAAACCCACAGTCTGGCATGGCTCAGAAAGCAGGGAGCGTATGACGAGTCACACTTACTGGCTGCGCTGCGCCTGAGTGCGGGCGCGCCCGGTGCCGCCCTGGCGCTGCTGGATGAGCGAGCATGGCAGGCAAGGCAGGCACTCTGTGATGCCCTTGCCAGCGCCCTGAAACAGGACATCCTGCAACTGCTTCCAGTACTGAATACTGATAACCCAGGCACGCGCATAGGCTGGCTGCTAGCGTTGATACTGGATGCCATCAAGTGGCAGCAGGGTGCGACACAGTGGCTGACCAATGTGGATCGTCAGGATGTGGTGGCGATGCTGGCGCAGCATTTCTCGCAAACGGCGCTGAACAACAGCGCTCAGGACTGGATGCGCTGCCGCGAAACGCTGTCAGAGGTTGCGGCAGTGAATCGTGAACTTTTGTTAACTGACAGGCTACTGAGCTGGGCGGACAACCTGAAGCCCGCAGTACCCGGCTGACTGAGAAAACTATGTTTATTGTTGATTCCCACTGCCATCTTGATGGCCTTGACTATGAAAAAACCCATCAGGATCTTGATGACGTGATCGCCAAAGCGGCAGCGCGCGACGTCAGGTTTATGCTGGCGATTGCCACAACGTTACCTGGCTTTAGCACGTTAAAGGCGCTGGTAGGCGGTCGCGAAAATATCGCACTCTCCTGCGGTGTACATCCGCTGAACCAGGAGGAACCTTACGATGTCGACGAATTCCGTCGGCTGGCCGCCGATCCACAGGTGGTGGCCTTGGGTGAAACCGGACTGGATTATTATTACCAGCAGGAAACCAAAGCGCAGCAGCAGCACTCGTTTCGCGAGCATATCCGTACCGGGATCGCGCTGAACAAGCCGATCATCGTGCACACGCGTGATGCGCGTGAAGATACTCTGGCGATTCTGCGTGAAGAACAGGTTGAACGCTGCGGCGGTGTACTGCACTGTTTTACGGAAGATCAGGCGACAGCGGCGAAGCTGCTGGATATGGGGTTCTACATTTCTTTCTCAGGGATCGTGACATTCCGCAATGCTGAGCAGATACGCGAGGCGGCACGCTATGTTCCCCTTGATCGTATTTTGGTTGAAACCGATTCGCCCTATCTGGCACCTGTACCTTATCGCGGCAAGGAGAATCAACCGGCCTATACACGCGATGTAGCGGACTATCTGGCGGTACTGAAAGGCGTGGATATCGAGACGCTGGCGGCAACCACCACGCAGAATTTCTCCACGCTTTTCCATATCCCCATGAGCCGCCTCGGCGCCTGACAGTTAGTTTATTTCAGGCTTTGTAATAAATACGACATATCCGCTGCTGACTCTGTTTTTGTCCAACAGAGTCAGAGGATTTCGCTGAAAAAATAGGCGGTTATGCACGTATGTTTACCTGTCTGAGCGCTCTGGTTTGCGAAACGTGATAGCCGTCAAAGTAACGAGGCGTAATTTATTTTACCCTTCGTAATAAATCAAAATGGCGGATAACGCCAACCGGTAAAGAACCTCCCTCTTTACCACGCGCACTGCGCGAAAAACGCACTCATACTCAGGAGTTTCACGTTATGTTCAAAAACGCTTTTGCCAACTTACAAAAGGTTGGTAAATCGCTCATGCTGCCGGTGTCGGTTCTGCCTATCGCCGGTATTTTATTAGGAGTAGGTTCCGCCAATTTTAGCTGGTTACCTGTGGTCGTCTCACATGTTATGGCGGAAGCGGGCGGCTCGGTCTTTGCGAATATGCCGTTGATTTTTGCCATCGGTGTTGCGCTGGGCTTTACCAATAACGATGGCGTTTCGGCCCTGGCGGCGGTAGTGGCTTATGGCATCATGGTGAAAACCATGGCCGTGGTGGCACCGTTAGTGCTGCATCTGCCTGCGGCAGAAATTGAGGCCAAACACCTGGCGGACACCGGTGTGCTGGGCGGTATCATTGCCGGCTCCATCGCGGCTTACATGTTCAACCGCTTCTATCGCATCAAGCTGCCTGAGTATCTGGGCTTTTTTGCGGGCAAGCGCTTTGTGCCGATTATTTCCGGTCTGGCGGCTATCGCGATGGGCCTGGTACTGTCATTTATCTGGCCGCCGGTCGGTTCAGCGATTCAGGATTTCTCACAGTGGGCAGCCTATCAGAACCCTGTGGTCGCTTTTGGTATTTACGGCGTGGTTGAACGTGCGCTGGTGCCATTTGGTCTGCACCACATCTGGAACGTCCCTTTCCAGATGCAGATTGGTGAATATACCAATGCGGCAGGTCAGGTTTTCCACGGCGATATTCCGCGCTATATGGCGGGTGACCCAACCGCAGGTAAACTGTCGGGTGGCTTCCTGTTTAAGATGTATGGCTTACCTGCGGCCGCCATTGCGATTTGGCATTCGGCAAAACCAGAAAACCGGGCGAAAGTGGGCGGCATCATGATTTCGGCTGCACTGACCTCGTTCCTGACCGGGATTACCGAGCCGATCGAATTCTCGTTCATGTTCGTTGCGCCTGTCCTGTATGTCATCCATGCGATCCTGGCCGGTCTGGCGTTCCCGATTTGTATTCTGCTCGGCATGCGTGATGGCACCAGCTTCTCTCACGGACTGATCGACTTTATCGTTCTGAGTGGTAACAGCAGCAAAATCTGGCTGTTCCCGATCATCGGGATGATTTATGCGGCGGTTTACTACACCGTGTTCCGTGTGCTGATCGTTAAGCTGGATCTGAAAACGCCAGGCCGTGAAGACAGCGCCAGCGAGCAGTCGTCATCAGCAACCGGCACCGAAATGGCGGGCAAACTGGTTACGGCGTTTGGCGGTAAAGATAACATTACCAACCTGGATGCCTGTATTACCCGTCTGCGCGTCAGCGTGGCGGATGTCAGCAAGGTCGATCAAACAGAACTGAAAAACCTGGGTGCACGCGGTGTGGTCGTGGCAGGTTCAGGGGTTCAGGCCATTTTCGGCACCAAATCTGATAACCTGAAAACCGATATGGATGACTATATCCGTAAAATGTAACAGGCCGTAGCGTACGTTTTTGCCTTTCATAAACAGCGTTGAGTTCCGACTCAACGCTGTTTTTTTATGGCATGACATAACGGCATGACGGCGATAACCTGTTTTGGGCTGGCTTTAGCTGGCCTGACGCGTCACAAATTTAGAGGTCGTCTGCAACAGCAGATCGGACAACCGTTGCAGCTGAGCTGTGGCCGCCGCCGTTTCTTCAACCAGTGCCGCATTCTGCTGCGTATCGCTGTCCATCTGCGCCACGGCAATGCCGACCTGTTTCACGCCGGTGCTCTGCTCATGGCTTCCGGTGCTGATTTCGGCAACCAGATCGTTAACGCGATGAATCTCTTTCACCACCGCCTTCATGGTCTCGCCCGCCACGCTGACATTATTCACCCCGGTTGCTACCCGCGAGTGGCTCTCCGTAATCAACGCTTTGATTTCCTGAGCCGCCACGGCACTGCGTTGTGCCAGACTGCGAACCTCACCGGCTACCACAGCAAAACCCCGTCCCTGATCGCCCGCCCGGGCCGCTTCGACCGCCGCGTTAAGCGCCAGGATATTGGTCTGAAAAGCAATGCCGTCAATCACGCTAATGATTTCCCCTATCCGGCTGCTGCTGTCCTGGATAGCGTGCATGGTCTCTTCTACATCCGAGACGGACTGGCCGCCGCTGGCCACAATCTGAAACGCGTGTTTGACGACATCATTGGCCACCCGCGCATTATCTGCATTACTCTGTACTGCCGAAGAGAGCTGTTCCATTGAGGCGCTGGTTTCTTCCAGTGCAGATGCCTGAGACTCGGTACGGCGTGACAAATCCTGCGTGCCGTTGGCGATTTCTGCGGAGGATTTTGCCACCTGCTCAGCGGCGTCCTGAACTTCACTGATCAGATCGCGGATGTGCTGACGCATCACAGACAACTGAAAAATCAGGCTGGAGGTATCACCGGGTTTTGTTTCGTTGTGCCCGTGAAGGTCACCGCGCGCAATCAGTCCCGCCATGTGGACCGCCACTTCCGGTTCCGCCCCCAGTTGCTTCATGACAGAGATAAAAATCAGCGTACCGAGTACGCCGCCGGCGAGGAAGGTCAGACCGATTAACAGAATTAGCGTGAACGAGGTACTGTCTATGTGGGAAACATTGTCATCAATGACCTGATGCACAGAGGCGTTGTAAATCTTCACGGCCTCCAGCAGCGGATCTCTGACAGCGACGTGCAGGCGGTCGGTGTGCGTGGCAATTTCCTTCAGGGCGCCCGGAATGTCGTTATTGTTCGCCAGCGCATAAACCCGCTGCATAGAGGCCAGATAGTCCGGCCAGGCCTGCAACACTTTTTGCGTAATCGCGACCAATGCGGGATCCTGGGACTGTTTCAGAAAATCCACTGCGGTCTGGACCGACTGCTGTGATTTTTGGTTAAATTTTATCGTATTTTGACGGGATTCGTCCGCGGTGACGTTGCCACCCGGAAAAACATACGCATAGCCCCGACGAAAGTGGGTCGCCATTTCGCGGGCCGCCACGTTCATCATCTGAACCGGCTCAAGCCGCGATGTGTATAACTGCTGTTCTGACGTCGCCAGTGTTCTGAGAGAATGAAGACAGATAACGGCAATAATGACCATGGCGATGAGGAAAAAAGCGGTGAGAAAAATCAGTCGGTGTGACAGTTTAACGCGTTGTAAGAATCGCATAATTAACATCCTGTTTAACGGTTAATTGTAATCGTTTTCATTCAGGCACGTTATTGCGCATCAAGATTTAACGGCCTGAAGCGGTGTAAAACGCGACGGGCTCGGGATCAAACTAATCCGACACGTTATTTATAGTTTCGGCAAGAAATGATAGGGCTTTAATGATCAAATGTTGCAACCTTTTGCTGTCACCCCCGCTCAGTAATGCAGGGACTTAAGCAACGCCCGTCACGCTGTGGATGAGCCGACTGTTGGGGCCAATAGTGCGTAGAGCAGAAAGGGCTGTTGTTGCACGGAAAGACAGCGGGTGATATCCGTCAACCCGTCCAGGACAGCAGGGGAGCGGAGACTGTGGCAACGACCCAACGTTTGCAGGGCTGCTGCGCGTGAAAACCAGAGATACGTGATCGTTTCATTACCCGGCAGGTCGCAGGAAAGGAGACGACACTGACTGTGGGGTGATAAAAATGGAAAGGCCCGTTTCGTGTCCTTACAAGGGCGGAAATGCGTTAAACACCGCCACTTAATGTAAGAAAGAGCGGCGCGAGGGGCTTTGTTGAATAAATGGATTTTATGCTGTGGTACTATGAAAACGGTTGTTTCAGATAACATAAAATCAATGCGTTACATGCTTGCGTATGACGGTGTTCTGTCTGGCATCAGCGTTTTCTACCAAAACAGTGCAGACAAAACAGAATGATTACCTATTATTCAACAAAGCCGGCGCGAGGTTGAAAGAAAACGAATTTCTCCCGCATACTGAGAGATTATCTACCCAGGCTAAAGGAACTGCTCTCTATGGCTGAAGAAACGATTTTCAGTAAAATCATCCGTCGCGAAATTCCCGCCGACGTGGTTTATCAGGATGAACTCGTCACGGCGTTTCGCGATATCTCGCCTAAAGCCCCCACGCACATCCTGATTGTCCCTAACATTCTTATCCCGACCGCCAACGATGTTGAGGCGGCACATGAGCAGGCGCTTGGCCGAATGTTCACGGCGGCGGCGAAGATTGCGCGTGAAGAAGGGATTGATAAAGAGGGTTATCGCCTGATCGTCAACTGCAATCAGCACGGTGGTCAGGAAGTTTACCATATTCATATGCATCTGGTGGGCGGTAAACCGCTTGGTCCGATGCTGTCACATTGATCCCTGAATGGGACCTTGCTATGCGTTCATGGCTGACAGGACTGGCCGTTTTGCTGAGTCTGACCGGTTGCAGTAGTGATAAACCGATGATCAATACGTCTCAGTCGCTGGTGATGGAATCATCCGTGCTTTCAGCGGGCATTATTACCGATGAGCCCACGCTGGATGACCACGACGGTCAGAAACGTGCCAGCAGCATACTCTACAATCAGCGTGAAACGCCGGTTGTGGTGCACTATCGTTATTACTGGTACGACGATAAAGGGCTGGAAATAACGCCGCGTGAACCCGCGCAGATTGTCACGGTGCCGCCTGACGGCAGCTTCGCTGCGGTGTCGCAACTGGGTAACCTGACGGCCAGCAAGGTTCGTCTCTATATCTATCTCTGAGGACTGTTACGTGATTCGCAGTGTTAATCGTACTGGCGCAATGATGATGGCGCTTATTCTTTCGGGCTGTGTGTTGAAACAGCAGCAGCCTGCCCCCGTGGAACAGCAAACTCAGCCCGAGGAACAGACTCAGCCCGTTCCTCAGCCTCAACCCGTTCCGCAGCCGCCAAAGCTGGTGACAATTAACTGGGATGCCACCGTACAGCCGCTGGTCGCCCAAATGGTGCGTGCCGCAACTGTGCAGCCGGGCAGCGTGCTGTTGGTGGATCGTATCAAAAACAACACTAACGGTTCACTCCAGTCGGAGAAGGCAACCAGTGCCATTCAGACGGCGCTGAACAACAATGGTAAGTTCAGCCTGGTGTCGCCGGAGCAGCTGGCGCAGGCCAAACAGGCGCTGGGGCTTTCGCCGGACGACAGTCTTAACTCACGCAGTAAAGCGATTGGCCTGGCGCGTAACGTTAACGCCCAGTATGTGCTTTACAGCACGGCGAAGGGTGACGTCAAAACGCCGACCATCCAGATGCAGCTCATGCTGGTGCAGACGGGCGAAATTATCTGGTCGGGCAACGGTGTCGCCCAGAATTAATGCCGCTTTTTTACAGCTGATTCAGGCTACAACGGGTGAGCAGCCGGGCAACCTGACCTCACTCGCGGGCTTAACCGGGCAGAGTTGTCGCATCCTGACCGCACAGGGACGCTATCTTCTCCGCCCGGCACCGCATCCCGCGATACCGTTCGTTAATCGCCAGCGCGAGCACCGTGTGTTGCGCAAGTTGCAGTCCAGCGGGCTGGTTAATGCGCCGCTGGCGGGTAACCGCCATGGCCTTGTTATGCCCTGGCAGGAAGGTGAGGTGCTGGATGAGGCGGGTTTTCGTGCACAGCGGTACGAGGTGATTACGCTCCTCCAGCGGCTTCATCACCAGCCGCTGACCGGTTATCGTGTCGTGCTGTTACCCCTGCTGTGGCAATACTGGCAGCAGTGCCAGCAGCGTCAATATTGCTGGCTGCGCCAGCTAAAACGGCTGACAGAGCAGGGGGAGCCGCGTCCGTTGCGCCTTGCCCCGCTGCATATGGATGTTCATCCTGCCAACCTGATCCAGTCATCGCAGGGGCTGCATCTTATCGACTGGGAATATGCCGCGGACGGGGATGTGGCGCTGGAGCTGGCCGCCGTCTGTTTTGCCGTGCCGGATCAGCAAACGGGTTGGCTAACCGACTATGCTGAGCGGATGCAGTTACCGCTGGCTTCACTTCAGCGTCAGGTTCGTCGCTGGCAACCATGGCTGCACCTGCTAGTGGCCAGCTGGTATCAACTGCGCGCAGAACAGAGTGGCGATGCCCAATTACAACAGCTGGCTCAACAGAGCTGGTCACAGATTTAACGGCTTTGCGCAGAGGCGCAGAGAGACAGGATACAGGTTATGACAATACGTTTTCCCGGCCCACTCATGCTGGACGTTGAGCGTTTCGAGCTGGATGCCGAAGAGCGCGACATACTGCGCCATCCGCTGGTGGGTGGCGTGATTCTTTTTGCCCGCAATTACCACGATCCGGCGCAACTGGCCGAGCTGGTCCGTCAGATCCGCGCCGCGTCGCACACTCGTCTGGTTGTGGCCGTCGATCAGGAAGGTGGTCGGGTACAGCGTTTTCGTGACGGCTTCACCACACTACCGGCGATGCAGTCTTTTGCTGCGCTCCACGATATGAGCACGGCAGGGGAGTTGGCCCAGCAGGCAGGCTGGCAGATGGCCGCCGAAATGATAGCGATGGATATCGACATCAGCTTTGCGCCGGTGCTGGATATCGGCCACATCAGTGCGGCCATTGGCGACCGGTCATTTCACGCGGATCCGCAGAGCGCCCTCGCGATAGCGCGCCGCTTTATTGCCGGTATGCATGAGGCGGGAATGAAGACGACCGGTAAGCATTTCCCCGGTCATGGTGCGGTCAGCGCAGATTCCCATAAAGAAACCCCGCGTGACAATCGCCGTGAAGCCGAGGTGCGCGAGCACGATATGGCCATTTTTCGTACGCTGATTCATGAACAGGCGCTGGATGCCATTATGCCTGCCCATGTGATCTACAGCGAAGCGGACCCGCTTCCTGCCAGCGGATCACCCTACTGGCTGAAAACGGTGTTACGCCAGGAACTGGGCTTTAAGGGCGTTATTTTCTCTGACGATCTCTCCATGGAAGGTGCCGCCGTGATGGGCAGCTATGCGGAGCGTGCGCAGCAGTCACTGTCTGCCGGTTGTGACATGGTTCTGGTTTGTAACGATCGCAAGGGCGCCGTCAGTTTAATAGATAATTTGACCCTGATCGAAGCGGAGCCTGTCATGCAGTTGTATCATCGTGGAACCCTGAGCCGGGAGAGCCTGAAAGCGAGTCGCCGCTGGAAAGACAATGCGCAGCAGCTCAGTGCGCTACAGGCGCGCTGGCTGGCACATAAAGCCGCGTTATAGCCATCAGGTTGCCCGGCGCGACAGCCATAGAGGATAAACATGATTATTTATCTGCACGGTTTTGACGCGACGAGCCCGGGCAACCACGAAAAGGTGTTGCAACTGCAGTTTATCGATCCTGATGTCAGACTCATCAGTTACAGCACCCGTCATCCTAAACATGACATGCAATTTCTGCTGAAAGAAACGGATAAAATGCTGGGCCTCAGTGATGATCCCCGTCCGCTGATCTGCGGGGTCGGCTTAGGAGGCTACTGGTCCGAGCGTATTGGTTTTTTATGCGGTATCCGTCAGGTCCTGTTTAATCCCAACCTCTTTCCCTTCGAGACCATGGAAGGCAGGATTGATCGTCCTGAAGAGTACCTGGATATAGCCACCAAGTGCGTCAGCGATTTTCGCGAGCGTAATCGTGACCGCTGCCTGACCATTTTAGCGCGTCATGATGAGGCGCTTGACAGCCAGCGCACCGCGACGCTGCTCCAGCCTTATTACCCCCTTATCTGGGACGAAAGCGAAAGCCATAAGTTCAGGAATCTCTCGCCCCATCTCCAGCGAATCAACGCCTTCAAAACCACCGTTTAACACAACGCGGCAACCGCACGATGCCGGGCTCTATGCCAGGAACAGTCTGCTAAATTTGATGTACATCAATTTTCTGAGGCCCATCCGGGGGCGTCATGGTATTCTGCCTTCAGATAGCGATGTTATGTCGCCAACCCTATGTTTATTAAGGTTTAATTTAACCATTGATTAACTTTTGGTTCACAATTTGAGGGGGTCCTTGTTGACTGCATCTGTTAAGAAAATTGTTATTGTTGGCGGCGGTGCCGGCGGGCTGGAAATGGCCACGCAACTGGGCCACAAGCTGGGGCGTAAAAAGAAAGCCGAGATTATTCTGGTCGATCGCAACCACAGTCACTTGTGGAAGCCGCTGCTGCATGAAGTCGCTACCGGATCGATGGATGAGGGGATTGATGCGCTGAGTTATCTGGCGCATGCCCGTAATCACGGTTTCCAGTTCCAGCTGGGTTCGCTCACTAACATCAACCGCGAAAAGAAAGTGATTCAGCTGGCCGAAGTGGTCAATGCGCAGGGGGACGTATTAGTGCCCCTGCGCGAACTGGCCTACGACACGCTGGTGATGGCGCTGGGCAGTACCTCAAACGACTTTGGGACGCCGGGCGTCAAAGATCACTGCATTTTTCTCGATAACCCGCACCAGGCTCGCCGTTTCCATAACGAAATGCTCAACCTGTTCCTGAAATTCTCGGCCAGTGAAGGGGCGCTGGAGAAGGTCAATATCGCCATCGTCGGGGGCGGAGCAACAGGCGTTGAGCTGTCGGCGGAGCTGCATAATGCCGTGAAGCAACTGCACAGCTATGGCTATAAGGCGCTCGACAGCGAAGCGCTGAACGTAACGCTGGTGGAAGCGGGCGAACGTATCCTGCCAGCCTTACCACCGCGTATTTCGGCGGCGGCCCATCAGGAACTGTCAAAGCTGGGTGTTCGCGTGCTGACACAAACGATGGTCACCAGCGCAGATAAGCAGGGCCTGCACACGAAGAGCGGCGAATTTATCGAAGCCGATTTAATGGTCTGGGCAGCGGGCATCAAAGCGCCTGATTTTATGAAAGGCATCGGTGGACTGGAAACGAATCGCATTAATCAACTGGTGGTCAAAGACACGCTGCAAACCACGCTGGATGAGGATATCTACGCTATCGGCGACTGCGCCTCCTGTGCCTTGCCGGGTGGCGGATTCGTACCACCGCGTGCGCAGTCAGCTCACCAGATGGCGTCCTGTGCGCTGGATAACATCCTGCTGCAGTACCGGGGCAAGCCGTTGAAAGCCTACGTCTATAAAGACCACGGCTCGCTGGTGTCGCTGTCGCGCTTTAGTACGGTAGGAAGCCTGATGGGCAACCTGATGCGTGGCTCTATGATGATTGAAGGGCGCATCGCCCGTGTTGTCTATATCTCCCTGTACCGCATGCATCAGGTCGCCCTGCATGGCTATATCAAAACTGGCCTGATGATGGTGGTGGGGAGCCTGAACCGGGTGATTCGCCCCCGGCTGAAACTGCACTAAGAGTACGGGGCGGATTCGCCTGACTTCGCCACCGGTGCTGTTCCGGTGGCGAAACCCGCGCACGATTTTACGCTGTCATTCCTGTTCAGAACTCTCCGAAAACGTGGTAGTACCACTGTTGGCGCGATTTTCTTCCCAAATTCCGATATTGCAAAAGCTTTACATCTGTAAAACTTATCTCAACCAAACGGCGAGTCGCGCACGCCGGTTCTGCCAGTGCTGTGAGGGATATCCAGCGGCAGGAATGCGCGGTAACACTTTCAGGAGGAACTTCCTGTGAATAAATCAATGTTAGCGGGTATCGGTATTGGCGTGGCAGCGGCACTGGGTGTTGCCGCCGTAGCAAGCATTAACGTGTTTGACCGCGGTCCTCAATACGCACAGGTGCTGTCAGCAACACCAATAAAAGAATCTATCAAACAACCGCGTCAGGAATGTCGTAACGTGACGCTGACGCATCGTCGTCCGGTTCAGGATGAAAACCGTATCGCCGGTTCAGTACTGGGTGCGGTAGCGGGCGGTGTGCTGGGTCATCAGTTTGGCGGTGGTCGCGGACGCGATGTCGCAACGGTAGCCGGTGCGCTGGCAGGCGGTTATGCCGGTAACCAAGTTCAGGGCGGCCTGCAGGATCGTGATACCTACACGACGTCTGAACAGCGTTGCAGAACCGTATACGACAAACAAGAAAAGATGCTGGGTTATGACGTAACCTACAAGGTCGGCGACCAGCAGGGTAAAATCCGTATGGAAAACGATCCGGGTACGCGTATTCCGGTTGACCGTAACGGACAATTGATCCTGAACGGCGACAAGGCTTAAGGGCAAAGCTTGCCGCACTGCGGTCACACAGTACACATAACAAAAATGATAAGCGCATCTCCGGATGCGCTTTTTTTTGCTTATCCGAACGCTAAAGCGCGCAACCGAACGATAGCCTCTTCCAGGCTGCTCGCCGTGCATGGCTGACCTTATGCATCAGATCCCGGCTGCCCGGTAAATACGACTGCGTTAAAGCGGCGGCGTCAGGCTGACATTTTCATTCACGCGATTCACAGACAGTCACGTCAGGACAGTTTTTGTAACACATTACTTGCTGGATTTTTACATATTTAGAACAAAGTGCACAGTCAGGGAAAGAGCATTACGCTTAATTACTCTTTCTTATCAAATGCATTGAGAAAGCAGGCTAACCGTTGATAACAAAACCGGTTTGCTTCGGTGCAAAAGTAAAAGGGAGCAGTTCAATGCGTGATAACACCTCAGTCGAGCACAGCACGGTGCGCAAGATGGCATGGCGGCTGATGCCGCTGTTTACGGTAGGCTATTTTCTGGCGTCCCTGGACCGCGTCAACGTCGGCTTTGCGGCATTACAAATGAATGGCGACATCGGCTTATCCGCTGCCGCATACGGCCTGGGTGCAGGGCTGTTTTTCTTTGCCTACTGCCTTTTCGCCGTGCCCTGCAATATGGTGATGACAAAAGTGGGCGCAACCCGCTGGCTGTCTGCCGTCATGATTGCATGGGGATTGCTGGCGGCGGGCATGTCAATGGCGCAGGGCCCGGTATCTTTTTATCTTCTCCGGTTTTTACTGGGGATCGCGGAAGCCGGCTTTTTCCCGGGCGTCATTTATTACTTTACGCTTTGTTTTCCCAAACGTTATCGCGGACAAATGGTGGCCATCCTGATGATGGCACTGCCGGTGTCCAGCGTGCTGGGTTCACCACTGTCCGCCGCACTGCTTAATTTCGATGGCCTGATGAACCTGCGTGGCTGGCATTGGTTATTTATCCTTGAAGGTGCGCCGGCTGTCGCGCTGGGCTTCCTGACCTTTCTGATGTTGCCGAGGCAGCCTCTGGAGGCTAAATGGCTGAGCCCGCAGGAAAGCAGCTGGTTACGTCATACGATGGCGGAAGAGCAGAAAAGTGCCGCCCCGACAACCCCGCGCGTCAGCCTGTTCGCCACGTTGTTCAGTCCGCACGTGCTGCTGCTGACGCTTATTTATCTGGGCGGAACCGCCGTTACCAATGGTCTGGCATTATGGCAACCTCAAATCATTAAAACCTTTAACCTGAGCGTTATTCAGATTGGCTTAGTCAATGCCATTCCGTTCGCGGTGGCGAGCCTGGCCATGTATCTGTGGGGACGTCACTCTGACCAGACAGGCGAGCGTCGTCTGCACACCGCTTTTCCGTTATTGCTGGGAGCGACCGGTCTTGCGGCCAGCATGTATGTTACCCATCTCTGGCCGATGCTGATGGTGCTTTGCCTGACCATTACCGCAGCGTCGATGATTAAGGGCCCGTTCTGGGCGATGGCAACCGAGATGATCCCCGCCAGCGCGGCGGCTGTGGTCATCGGGCAAATCAATGCCCTTAATAATCTGGGTGTGTTTGTGGGCACCTGGCTAATTGGCTTAATTCGCACCAGTACGGGGAGTTTTACCTATGCGCTGACGCCCCTGATGCTGGTCACGTCCTGTGCCTGCCTTGGCGCGCTGTTGATTGGCCGACGTCAGTCACCGCGTGATCCGCATAAAAAGCCTGTCTGACACCACGGCATGAATGCACGCTCCTGATGAAAAGCGTGGCGGCGGAAACAGGCGCATGAAACGCACTTCTCAGCCAACCATAAAAAAAGCCGCCGTAAGGCGGCTTGTCAGCACAATGAAGCAAAACGATGAGCGAGGTTAAGACGCGACCTGATTTTCCAGTAACTGGTTCATAAATGACTGCACCCAGTCCATGCGCACCTTTCGTTCCGTCAGCTCACGGGTAAAGCGTAACCGTGTCGGACCTTCCAGTTTCCACTGCTTTGCATCTTTCTGCAGCAGACCAATCAGCCAGGCCGGATCGACACTGTTATGCGGAGCAAAATCAAAATAACCGCCTTTGTCGCTGGCTTCAATTTTGCGCACGCCCACCACTCGCGCTTTCATGCGCAGCACGGCGATGTCCAGCAGATTACGCGCCGGATCGGGTAACAGACCGAAGCGATCGATCATTTCCACCTTCAGCTCCTGCAACTCCTCTTCCGTTTCGGCACTGGCTACGCGTTTATACAGCGATAAACGGGTATTCACGTCCGGAATAAAGTCTTCTGGCAGCAGGGCAGGCATGCGCAGTTCCACTTCGGTCTGGTTACTGGTGAGATCTTCCAGCGAAGGCTCGCGACCGGCTTTCAATGCATCGACCGCATTTTCCAGCAGTTCCATGTACAGCGAGAAGCCCAGGGTTTCCATCTGACCACTTTGCTCTTCACCCAGCAGTTCACCGGCACCCCGAATTTCGAGATCGTGCGTAGCCAGCGCAAAGCCTGCCCCCAGATCTTCCAGGGAGGCGATGGCTTCCAGACGTTTTTGCGCGTCGGTCGTCATGGCTTTGGGATGTGGGGTCAGCAGCCAGGCATAAGCCTGATGGTGCGACCGGCCCACGCGACCACGCAACTGATGTAGCTGTGCCAGCCCGAAGTGATCGGCCCGTTCAATAATGATGGTATTCGCCGTCGGAATATCAATGCCGGTTTCGATGATGGTGGTACATACCAGAACATTGAAACGCTGATGATGGAAGTCATTCATCACCCGTTCCAGATCGCGTTCGCGCATCTGTCCGTGACCAATGGCAATGCGCGCTTCCGGCACCAGTTCCGCCAGCCGCTGCGAGGCTTTCTCGATATTTTCGACATCGTTATACAGGTAATAGACCTGACCACCGCGCAAAATTTCACGCAAAATGGCTTCGCGAATCACTAAGTCGTCGTATTCCCGTACAAAGGTTTTTACCGCCAGACGACGCGCGGGTGGCGTGGCGATGATGGACAGGTCGCGCATCCCGCTCATGGCCATATTCAGCGTACGGGGAATCGGCGTGGCGGTCAGCGTAAGGATATCCACATCGGCGCGCATCGCCTTGATGCGCTCTTTATGACGCACGCCAAAGCGGTGTTCTTCATCGACGATCAGTAAGCCCAGATCGTGCCACTTAATGTCGCTCATCAACAGCTTGTGAGTGCCAATCAGCACATCAATTTTGCCTTCGCTGGCCTCCTGCAAAATCTGATTCTGCTCTTTGGCGCTGCGGAAGCGTGACAGCATTTCGATGCGCACCGGCCAGTTAGCGAAGCGGTCACGGAAATTATCGTAATGCTGCTGAGCCAGCAGGGTGGTGGGAACCAGCACCGCCACCTGCTTGTTGTTCTCCACCGCCAGGAAGGCCGCGCGCATGGCGACTTCGGTTTTACCAAAGCCCACATCACCGCACACCAGACGATCCATGGCCAGCGGCTGGCACATGTCACTTAACACGGCATTGATGGCCTGGGTTTGATCGGGTGTGGTTTCAAACGGAAAACTTTCGCAGAACAGTTGATACTGCTCACGGTCATGTTTGAAGGCAAACCCGGCCTTAGCGGCACGCTGAGCATAGATATCCAGCAGTTCAGCGGCCACGTCGCGCACTTTCTCCGCCGCTTTCTGCCGCGCGCGCGACCAGGCATCGCTGCCCAGTTTATGCAGCGGTGCATTTTCGTCGGCACCGCCGGCATAACGACTGATAAGATGCAGGGAGGAAACCGGGACGTACAACTTGGCGTCATTGGCATAGGAGAGCATCAAATACTCTGCCTGAATGCCGCCGGCTTCCAGCGTGGTCAGGCCGATGTAGCGCCCGACGCCGTGTTCAAGGTGCACCACAGGCTGGCCCGGATGCAGTTCCGCCAGGTTGCGAATCAGGATGTCCGGATTAATGGTGCGGCGCGTATCCTGGCGGCGGCGGCTGATGCGTTCGCCCAGCAAATCGCTTTCACAGATGAAAGCCAGCTTCCCCTGTGTATCCACAAAGCCCCGCTCGCTGGCACCGATCATCAGACCATACTGTGCCTCCCGGGCCTCGCGCAGATGACGAATGGGTTTCGGCCGTACTTTAATGCGCGCCAGCAACTCCTGCAGGCTTTCACGGCGGCCTTCGCTTTCAACGGAAAACACCACATCACCGGTAAACTGTTCCAGGAACTGACGTAAATGATCCAGCGGCGCTTTCGCCTGCGCCTGAACGGACAGATCGGGCAGGGATTCATAGCCCAGGTTGGTATTGGCGGCCCTGGCCGGCAGCACCTCATGGGTCATACGGATACGCGGCCAGGCTTTGAGTTCCCCCATTAAGGCATCCGGGCGCAGCCACAGCGTGGTCGGCTCCAGCAGCGGGCGCATGGGATCGACACGGCGGTTTTCGTAACGCGCATTCGCATCCTGCCAGAAGCGCTCGGCACTACCTTCCAGATCGCCACAGTTCACGATCAACGTGTTGTCAGGCAGATAGCTAAACAGCGACGGTAACGGCTGGTCGAAGAACAGCGGTTGCCAGTATTCAATACCGGTCGGCAGGGTGCCTTTGCTCACCTGCTGATAAATATGCTCTGCCTCACGGCGCACATCAAAGTTTTCACGCCAGCGGCTACGGAACAGTTCAATGGCTGTTTTATCGCTGGGAAATTCATGGGCCGGCAGCAAATTAATGGCGGGAACGGCTTCCAGCGTTCGCTGGCTGTCGACATCAAACAGGCGCAGGCTGTCGATCTCGTCATCAAAAAAATCGATACGGTAGGGCTGATCACTGCCCATCGGGAACAGATCGAGCAGGGCGCCGCGTGTGGCGTACTCGCCGTGCTCCATCACCTGATCGACATGGCGATAGCCGGTCTGGTCAAGCTGGTCGCGCAGGCGGTCGCGTGACAGTTTCTGGCCCTGCTGCATCACCAGCGCATGACCGTGCAGGTAGCTGTGAGGACAAACACGCTGCATCAGCGTGTTGACCGGCATAATCAGCATGCCGCGTTGCAGCGTGGGCAACTGATACAGGGTGGACAGACGTGCCGAGATAATATCCTGGTGGGGTGAGAAGCTGTCATAAGGCAGCGTTTCCCAGTCCGCAAGGTGGGTAACAGGTAAATCGGTAAACTGACGAATCTCGTCCAGCAGACGCAGAGCGGTTTGCGTATCGGGTGTAATCATTAACACCGGACCTGCATGGCGCTCAGTGATGCTGGCACACTCAACCGCGTGCGCAGCGCCAGTCAGCTGACCGAGCAGGCGTTGGTCGCCTGATTTCACGGGCAGGGTATAGCGAGTCGGTTCGGACATGTGATCTCGAGGTTGCTCCATTTTTACCAAGGCGTCATCATTCCATAATACGCCATGGGGATCACCTCTGCGGCAGATTTTTTCTGCCGCTTCGCCTGAAGCAGGCGATGCAGAAGGGTTGCTGTGTGTAAATCTTTTTTGCGAACAGGGCTCGCAGGAAAGTGAATCGGGTACATCAGAGTCACGGTCATAGCCGTCACCGCTTTACCCGAATAAGTATACCGATGTGGGGCGTGAATGATCGTACGATAAACATCATCTTTGTGGCTTAATCCTGTGCATCAAACCGTCTGCTAACCTATTCTGATACAACTTTGCAGCAGACTCAGAGGGTTAGAGGTTTCATAAAGTGCACAGCTCCTTTATCATCCTCTCTACTTATTTTCCAGCAACTGCACATTGGATACCATGTATCAACCTGTCGCGCTATTTATCGGTCTGCGCTACATGCGCGGAAGAGCAGCGGATCGTTTCGGTCGCTTTGTCTCCTGGCTCTCCACCATTGGTATCACGCTTGGCGTGCTGGCCATGATTACTGTGCTGTCTGTGATGAACGGTTTCGAGCGCGAGCTTGAGGGCAACATCCTGGGCCTGATGCCACAGGCGCTGATCACCAGCAACACTGGCAGCATCAATCCGCAGCAATTCCCTGCCTCTGCGCTCAAGCTCAACGGCGTTGACCGCATCGCGCCGCTGACCACCGGTAATGTGGTGCTGCAAAGTGCACACAACGTCTCAGTCGGGGTGATGCTGGGGATCCAGCCGGACGAAAAGGATCCCCTGACGCCTTTTCTCGTTAACACGCCGCAAAGCGTGTTACAGCCCGGTCAGTATAACGTCATCCTGGGCGAACAACTGGCCTCGCAGCTGGGCGTGAAACGGGGTGATCAGATCCGCCTGATGGTGCCGTCCGTCAGCCAGTTCACGCCCATGGGGCGCGTGCCGAGCCAGCGCCTGTTTACCGTGGCGGGCACGTATGCGGCTAACAGCGAAGTTGATGGCTATCAGATTTTGGTTAACCAGCAGGATGCGTCGCGCATTATGCGCTATCCCGCGGGCAACATCACCGGCTGGCGTCTGTGGCTGGATAAGCCGCTTGAGGTTGACAGCGTGAGCCAACAGGCTCTGCCCGCGGGCATGGTCTGGAAAGACTGGCGCGAACGCAAAGGGGATTTATTCCAGGCCGTGCGTATGGAGAAAAACATGATGGGGCTGCTACTGAGCCTGATCATTGCCGTTGCGGCCTTCAATATCATCACCTCGCTGGGCCTGCTGATCATGGAGAAGCAAGGTGAAGTGGCCATTCTGCAAACCCAGGGATTAACCCGCCGTCAGATTGTCGCCGTTTTTATGGTGCAGGGTGCCAGTGCCGGGATTATTGGCACGTTGCTCGGGGCGCTGCTTGGCGTCCTGTTAGCCAGCCAGCTTAATAACCTGATGCCGGTCATTGGCCTGTTTTTGGACGGTGCCGCGCTGCCTGTGGATATTAATCTGTGGCAGGTGGTGACTATCGCTTTCAGCGCAATGGTGAGTGCGCTGCTTTCTACGCTTTACCCTTCATGGCGCGCTGCCGCCGTACAACCCGCTGAGGCTTTACGCTATGAGTAACTCTCCTTTGTTGCAGTGCCGCGACCTGTGCAAACGCTATCAGGAAGGCAGCGTACAGACCGACGTACTGCGCAACGTGAATTTTGATGTGCAGCCTGGTGAACTGATGGCGATTGTCGGCAGTTCAGGGTCAGGAAAAAGTACCCTGCTGCACCTGCTGGGCGGGCTGGATACGCCCACTGCGGGCGATGTGGTGTTTGACGGGCGTTCGCTGAACAGCATGTCTTCTTCTGATAAGGCCGAACTGCGTAACCGCGAACTGGGCTTTATCTACCAGTTTCACCACCTGCTGCCCGACTTTAGCGCGCTGGAAAACGTCGCGATGCCGCTGCTGATTGGCAAAACCGCTAAAGGCGAAGCCCAGGCACGCGCGCGGGAAATGCTGGCCGCCGTCGGGCTGGAACACCGCGCCGCCCATCGTCCGTCTGAACTGTCTGGTGGTGAGCGTCAGCGCGTGGCGATTGCCCGTGCGCTGGTGAATCGTCCCCGCCTGGTCATGGCTGATGAGCCCACCGGTAACCTGGATGCCCGCAATGCGGATACCATTTTTGAACTGCTGGGGGAGCTGAATGTGCGTCAGGGCACGGCGTTTCTGGTGGTCACCCACGATCTGCATCTGGCAAAACGCATGACGCGTCAGATGGAAATGCGCGACGGCCAGCTCAGCGATCAGATTATCCTGGCGGGAGCGGTCTGATGGGATCGTCGCTATCACTGTTATTGGGGCTGCGTTTTAGCCGTGGCCGTCGTCGCGGCGGCATGGTGTCGCTGATCTCGGTGATTTCCACCGTGGGCATTGCACTCGGCGTTGCGGTGCTGATCATTAGCCTGAGCGCCATGAACGGCTTCGAGCGTGAGCTGAATAAACGCATTCTTGCCGTGGTCCCGCACGGTGAAATCGAAGCCGTTAATCAGCCTTTTCAGCGCTGGCAGTCATTGATCGCGCCGATTGAGCAGGTGCCTGGCATCGCGGCTGCCGCGCCCTATGTCAACTTTACCGGCCTGATTGAAAGTGGCGCGAAGATGGAAGCGTTGCAGGTGAAAGGCGTGGATCCGGCACAGGAGCCACGGCTGAGTGCCTTACCTTCTTTTGTCACCGACAATGCCTGGTCATCCTTTGCGGCAGGGAAACAACAAATCATCCTCGGTGGTGGTATCGCAAAGGCGCTCAACGTGAAGCAGGGCGACTGGATCACCATCATGATCCCGAACAACGACGGTGAGAATAAGCTCCTGCAACCCAAACGTATTCGCCTGCAGGTGAGCGGTATTTTGCAGCTGAGCGGAATGCTGGATCACAGCCTGGCTCTGGTGCCGCTGGCGGACGCGCAGCAGTATCTGGATATGGGTGACAGCGTGACCGGCATCGCGCTGAAGATGAACGATCCCTTCCAGGCGGCCAAACTGGTGCGCGCGGCGGGTGAAGTGACGCACGCTTACGTGTATATCAAAAGCTGGATTGGCACCTACGGTTATATGTACCGCGATATCCAGATGATTCGCGCCATCATGTACCTGGCCATGGTGCTGGTGATCGGCGTCGCCTGTTTCAACATTGTGTCGACACTGGTGATGGCCGTTAAAGACAAGAGCAGTGATATCGCCGTTCTGCGGACGCTGGGCGCAAAAGATGGCCTGATTCGGGCAATTTTTATCTGGTACGGCCTGCTGGCAGGCCTGCTGGGCAGCGTGAGCGGCGTGGTGGTCGGTGTACTGGTGGCGCTGAATCTGACATCGCTGATGAAAGGTCTTGAAACGCTGACCGGTCACCATTTGTTAGCCGGCGATATCTACTTCATCGACTTCCTGCCGTCTGAATTGCACTGGCTGGACGTGTTTTCAGTACTGATTACCGCTATTGTGCTAAGCCTGCTGGCAAGTTGGTATCCCGCACGGCGCGCCAGCCGCATCGATCCGGCGCGTGTCCTGAGTGGACAGTAGTCGTACCAGACAGCGCCGTTCATGCTGCGCTGTCGGCCCTGTTCTTTGGATTGTCGGGCCAACTGGCCCAAACTTTGTTGATTGACCTGCGGACGTTTTACTCACCGCACCAGGAGACTTTATGCGTACACCTCGTCGCCGTATACGACTTGCCCGCCTGAAGAAAACACGCAGGAAAGTGCATCAGCGCTTTCGCCAGCGTATTTTCGAACGCGATCGTCAGGCCGAACTGGCGGCGCACCCGTTGCCGCGCATCGTCGTGTTAACGGGGGCAGGGATATCCGCCGAATCTGGTATCAGGACCTTTCGTGCCGCAGACGGATTATGGGAAGAGCATCGGGTTGAAGATGTCGCCACGCCAGAAGGTTTCCGACGTGATCCGGCGCTGGTGCAGCGCTTTTATAACGCGCGGCGTCAGCAGCTTCAGCAGCCCGAGATCCAGCCCAATGCCGCGCATCTGGCGCTGGCAGAACTGGAACAGGTGCTGGGCGACAACTTTTTCCTTGTCACGCAAAATATCGATAACTTGCACGAGCGCGCGGGCAACAGCCGTGTGCTGCATATGCACGGCGAATTGTTAAAAGTGCGCTGTGCCAGTAGCGGACAGGTGATCGACTGGCAGGAAGACGTCACGGAGAACGACCGGTGTACCTGCTGTCAGTTTCCCTCTGTCCTGCGCCCCCATGTCGTCTGGTTTGGCGAAATGCCGCTGGGTATGGAAGACATCTACCAGGCGCTGGAACAGGCCGATCTGTTTATCGCCATCGGCACCTCATGCCACGTGTATCCCGCGGCGGGCTTTGTTCATGAGGCAAAGCTGCAAGGCGCGCATACGGTGGAACTGAATCTGGAGCCCAGCCAGGTGGGCAATGAGTTTGCCGAAAGTCACTACGGGCTCGCAAGTGAAGTGGTTCCCGCCTTCGTACATAAGCTGTTGCACGGGCTGCACAAATAATCTTGTGTGTGATGCCACCGCACACCTGAAAGAAAACACTTTCATCAATAAGACGGTCGTGCCACACGCCGGCCTCAGGGTTTACGGCAGCCCTGCTGCGGCAGGGAGTCAGGCCGCCTGTTGATGCACAGGTTAACGGCCTGCGTGTGGTTTCCGAACGGCACGCGGCTGTTGCCTGCCTCCTCTCATCCTCAGTCGCGTTAAACTCCGCCGCCGTATGATTAAGCGCAGCCGGATGCTTCCCGGGGCGCATCACAAAGGTTACAGGAGCCCGAAACGGCTGTGTGCGTGCTTACCTTATTAATATTTCTGTCTGCTGACCCGGCAGCCTGTCAGCAAAGAAAAGGGCCGCGATAGCGGAAAAAAACGCGCCCCGGTTTTGGCTCTGAATCTGGGTGATGCAGGGCAGGATTGCGTTAACCGCCGCAAAAACCAGCGATTACCCGTTTTTTTATGCTGTCTGGCGTGCGGAATATGTCCCGGCAGCCTTAACCTGAACGATAATGATTTGACGCAACACAATGTCTTGCCGGTTTATCAATAATGACCGGCGGTAAATTTTAAGGATGGCATATGAAGCAACTATTAGAACGCTTTTTGCGTTATGTGGCAGTAGAGACGCAGGCAAAACCGCAGGCACGTCAGGTGCCCAGCAGCGAAGGTCAGTGGGTACTGGCCCGCCAGTTGCAGGAAGAACTGCTGGCCATGGGTTTTGTGGATGTCAGCCTGAGCGATCACTGTTGTGTGATGGGCACGCTACCGGCCAATGTGGACTGGCCAACGCCGGTGGTGGGCTTTATTTCGCACATGGATACCTCACCGGATTTCACCGCGAAACATGTTAATCCGCAAATCATCGAAAACTACCGGGGCGGCGATATCGCGTTGGGCAATGGTGATGAAGTGCTGTCACCGGTCATGTTCCCCGTGTTGCATAAGCTTATCGGTCACACCCTGATCACCACCGATGGCAAAACCCTGCTGGGCGCGGATGATAAAGCGGGCATTGCCGAGATCATGACGGCCATGGCCAGACTGGCGGAAGGCGATATTCCGCACGGTGCCATTCGCGTTGCCTTTACCCCAGACGAAGAGATTGGGCGGGGCACGTCGCATTTCGATGTTGAAGGCTTTGCGGCTGACTGGGCCTATACCGTCGACGGCAGCGATCTGGGCGAATTTGAATACGAAAACTTCAATGCGGCCTCGGCGCTGGTGAAAGTCGTGGGCAACAATGTTCATCCCGGGTCTGCGAAAAATGTCATGGTCAATGCGCTGGAGCTGGCGACGCGTTTCAGTGCAGCGTTGCCTGCGAAAGAGAAGCCGGAATGGACAGACGGTTATGAGGGCTTCTTTCATCTGCACCAGATGAAAGGCACGGTTGAGCACGCTGAGCTGCACTACATCATTCGTGATTTTGATACCGAGGCGTTTGAACAACGCAAACGCACACTGCAGTAAATTGCGGATGAGATCAATAAAGACCTGCATCCCGGCTGTGGTATTACGGTAGAGATCAGCAACAGCTATCGCAATATGCGCGAAAAAGTCGAACCTTTCCCGCATATTATCGATCTGGCCTTACAGGCGATGCGTGACTGCGGCATCGAGCCGGTGGTGAAACCGATTCGCGGCGGTACTGACGGTTCGTCCCTGTCATGGAAAGGATTGCCCTGTCCAAACCTGTTTACCGGGGGCTATAACTACCACGGCAAGCACGAGTTTGCCTCGCTGAACATCATGGCGCAGTCCGTCGACGTCATCGTTCGCCTGGCAGAACTGGCCGGTCAGAAGAAAGGTTAAAACAACGTCTCCTCGTCCGGGCCGGGCGAGGAGACGGCGTAAACGGATGGGAACAACACTTCTCCAGCGGTTTATTCAGCGCCGAAATACCAGTAACCTGCGTTAATCAGCCCGGCAATCTGCGCCAGCACGGCCGGATCGTCAAGAGCCTCTCCCAAATCATCCAGGGTGATTTCATCACGATGTGCCAGCACGGACATCACGCGCGGATCGGCGCATTCGACGCGCTCGCCGTTGATATAAATCGCATCGCCCAGCGTCAGGACGCGTAATCCACCCAGACGGGACAATACATCGCCCTGTTGCAGCGCATCATAGATTTCATCGGGCTGATAAGGCGGTTCCGGTGGCGCAACGTCAAGTTCGTGGCGTGATTGTGAAATAAATTCGCCCAGCCACTGCTCAAAATGCGCAGGCTGATTCACCACATCCAGCATCACCTTGCGTAAGCCTTCCACTTCTTCAGGCAAAATCAGCGACGGGCAGTCGCGCGAAGGCACATCGGGATCGGTATAACGCAGGCTGCCCAGCTCGTTGGCCAGCGCATAATCGGCGAAGCCGCTGATGAGTTCACGTCCGCTGGGCGCGCGGAACCCTACAGAGTAGTTCAGCGCATTTTCGAGGGAGTAGCCTTCATGCGGGAAACCCGGCGGAATATAGAGAATATCGCCCGGTTCCATTTCTTCATCGATAATGGCGTCAAACGGCTCGACCTGCAGCAGGTCAGGATGCGGGCAGTGCTGTTTCATCGGCACTTTTTCCCCGACGCGCCAGCGGCGGCGGCCGGTGCCCTGAATAATAAACACATCGTACTGATCGAAATGCGGACCCACGCCGCCGCCGGGCACGGAGAACGAGATCATCAGATCGTCAATGCGCCAGTCCGGCAGAAAGCGGAAAGGGCGCATCAGCGCGGCAGAGGGCTCATGCCAGTGATTGACCGCCTGAACCAGCAGTGACCAGTTGTTTTCGCCCAGGTGATCGTAGCTTTCAAATGGACCATGGCTGACCTGCCACTTTCCGTTTGGCTGGCTGACCAGCCGACTGTCGACCTCATTTTCCATGGCTAAGCCCGCCAGTTCATCCGGCGAAATGGGATCGATAAAATTTTTAAAGCCACGCTTCAGCACTACCGGGCGCTTTTGCCAGTAACGCTGAATAAAATCGGGCCAGTTGAGATCGAGCTGATAATCCATAAGAAAGTCCGCTAAGGGCTGAAAATACCTGCAAGTATAACAGCCCGCAGCCTGAACTACTCGCGGCGATGTTCCATTTCCTGACGCTGAAATACGACTTCCATGCGCGCACCGCCTAACGGGCTGCTGGAGGCGATGACATTACCGGCGTACTGCTCAAGGATATCTCGCACCACGGCCAGCCCGAGCCCCTGGCCTGGTCGCATGGTGTCGACGCGCTGTCCCCGCACGAAAATCAGGTCGCGTTTACTTTCCGGAATGCCCGGACCGTCATCATCAATATAAATGTGCAGCGCATCTTCGGTCTGATGAGCACTGACCTCAATAAATTCCAGACAGTATTTGCAGGCGTTATCCAGCACATTGCCCATCACTTCCATAAAGTCGTTCTGATCGCCAAAGAAGGTGATTTCCGGGGAAATATCCAGGGTAATTTCCACCCCTTTACGCTGATACACTTTATTCAGTGCCGAGCACAGGCTGTCCAGTAAACCCGATACCGAATGCAGATCACGCTGCAGGGGATTATGATCGGCCTGCATGCTGGCTCGGTGCAGGTAATAACCGACCTGCTGAGAGATGCGGCTGATCTGCTCCAGCATCACCGGCTCGGCCTGTTCGATGGTTAACTCTTTTCCGCCGCGCAGCGAACGCAGGGTACTTTGCAGGACCGCCAGCGGTGTTTTCAGGCTGTGGGTCAGGTCGGCCAGCGTCGTGCGGTAACGCGTGTAACGTTGACGCTCGTTGGTCAGCAACAGATTGAGGTTACGCACCAGCGAACGCAGCTCCTGCGGGGGCTTATCGTCCAGATTTTCACGCTGTCCGGTTTCCAGTTCGCGTACCTGAAGCGTCAGATGCCCAATCGGCCGTAAACTCCAGTGCGCCGCCAGCCAGAACAGCGGGACAATTAAAATCAGGTTAGCGGCCAGAACATAGCTGAACCATGACCAGACCACATCGGAATGCTGTAGCTCTTGTGGAATGGTATCGACCACCACAATGGTCAGGGCGGGCAGGTTGGTGGTGGCATCGTAGCGGTTGACGGCAACCGAATGGGTAAACGTATCCTGATCGTCATCGTCGTTATCATCCCACGCATGAAGCTGCTGCTGTGCCGTCAGATTGTCGCCCATGGCGGCCCGGCTGGTGCTGTTGTTGGTATCAATCTCGTAGAAATCAGGTTTTAACAGCCATTCGGGTTGAATCTTCTCACGAATTTCCGGCACATCACGCTGCTGCCAGAGCAGCTTGCCGTGTTCATCATAAATAAATACCAGGGTGGGGAAATTAAGCATGGTGCGCTCGGGCTGCGCAATTGTCAGCTTATTATCTTTCCACTGTGCCAGGGTAAAAAATAAATTACTCTCGCCTCGCATCACGCGATAGGTGTTTTTATCAAAACTCACCACATAGCCAATCACGGCGACCATGCCATAAGAAAGCGAGAGAATGAGAACGATGGCTGCGGAGGCCAGTAAAAAGCGTGTCCGCAGCGAAATAGGGCGATAACGTTTAAGCCAGGACATCATCAGGGATCAAAGCGGTAACCCTGGCCGCGAACGGTAGCGATAACTTCGTCAGAATGCAGCGCGAGGATTTTTTTGCGCAGGCGGCCCATTAATACATCGATCGTGTGGCTTTCACGCAATTCCGCATCGGGATACAGCTGCAACATTAATGAATCTTTACTCACCACTTTGCCCGCATTACGAATTAAGGTTTCCACGATGGTATATTCAAAGGCGGTCAGCTTAACCGGGCTTTCATTCACCGTCAGTTCGCGACGCGATAAATCGACCTGAAACGGCGGCATGGCAATAATTTGCGACGCATGACCACTGTTGCGGCGCATTAATGCCTGCAGGCGTGCGGCAACTTCTTCAATATGAAACGGTTTTGTGACGTAATCATCCGCACCGGCTTCCAGCGCTTCGACTTTCGCCTGCCAGCCTTCACGGGCGGTCAGCACCAGAATAGGCTGACGCACGGCATCATTGCGCCAGCGACGAATTAACGACATGCCGTCTTCACCGGGTAAGCCCAGATCAACCAACGCGATATCAGGTAAATGTTCCTGGAGAAAATAATCGGCTTCTTTGGCATCTTCAGCAGCATCAACCTGATGACCCATTTCTCGCAGTTGTACTGAAAGATGGTGGCGCAGCAGGGCATTATCTTCCACAACCAGAACACGCATAGGATTTCCTTAGCATCAGATCGAAACGAATTTAAATAAGTATAAGCGAAATGAATTAAACAGCAGGTTAACGCAGACCGGCGGGAACCGGTCTGCAGAAGGGATATTATTTCAGATCATCAACCATTTGAATCGCACGGCCAAGATAATTTGCCGGGGTCATCTGTTTTAAACGGGTTTTTTCTTCTTCAGGCAGCGCCAGGCTGTCGATAAAGGCCTGCATGCCTGCGGCGTCAACACGTTTACCGCGGGTCAGCTCTTTCAGCTTCTCGTACGGTTTTTCGATGCCGTAACGGCGCATCACGGTCTGAATCGGCTCGGCCAGCACTTCCCAGTTGTGATCCAGTTCATCCAGCAGGCGCTCGCGGTTCACTTCCAGTTTTGAAATACCTTTTAAGGTGGCCTGATAGGCGATCAGCGCATAGCCTACGCCGACACCCAGGTTACGCAGCACGGTAGAATCGGTCAGATCACGCTGCCAGCGGGAAACCGGCAGTTTGCTGGCCAGATGCTGCATGACCGTGTTGGCCAGGCCCAGATTGCCTTCCGAGTTTTCAAAATCGATAGGGTTTACTTTATGCGGCATGGTCGACGAGCCGATTTCGCCCGCAACGGTTTTCTGTTTGAAGTGGTTGAGTGCCACATAGCCCCAGATATCGCGATCAAAGTCGATCAGGATGGTGTTAAAGCGGGCGATACAGTCAAACAGCTCGGCAATGTAGTCGTGCGGCTCGATTTGCGTCGTATAGGGATTCCAGGTGATGCCCAGCGAGGTAACAAACTCTTCACTCAACTGGTGCCAGTCGGCTTCCGGGTACGCCGCAATGTGCGCGTTGTAGTTGCCCACGGCGCCGTTGATTTTGCCCAGCACTTCAATCTGCGACAGCTGACGTAGCTGACGTTCCATGCGGTAGGCTACGTTGGCCATCTCTTTACCCATGGTCGATGGCGTAGCGGGCTGGCCGTGCGTGCGAGACAGCAGGGGAATATCACGGTATTCCTGCGCCAGGCCTTTTACGGCGGCGATCAGCTGCTGCCAGTAAGGCAGAATGACATCGCGGCGTGCTGTTTCCAGCATCAACGCATGGGACAGGTTATTAATGTCTTCAGAGGTGCAGGCAAAATGAATAAATTCCGACACTGCATGCAGGGCGGGCACATCCGCCACTTTTTCTTTCAGGAAATACTCAACCGCTTTCACGTCATGGTTGGTGGTGCGCTCAATGGTTTTGATGCGTGCGGCGTCTGCTTCGCTGAAACGGGCGACGATCTCGTCAAGGAAAGCGTTTGCGTCAGCATCAAATGCAGGAACTTCCTTGATCTCTGCGGTCGCAGCCAGTTTTTGTAACCAGCGAACTTCAACCTCAACGCGGAACTTCAGCAAACCAAATTCGCTGAAAATTGCGCGCAGCGGGCTGACTTTATCGCCGTAACGACCATCGACAGGTGAGACGGCGGTCAGAGAGGATAATTCCATCAGTGCAACTCCTGATTCATTTAACGGTGTTTGCCTCACTGACTCAGTAAGTCAGTGGCAGGCGGGATAAAATCGATTTGGCTTCGCGCAGTAAACGCTGGCGCGAAAACATCAGCTGCAGTCGGCCTCCGCCAACCTGTTGCCACAACACGGCGGCACGAATGCCGGCCAGCAGCGTGGCGCGAACTTTACTCTGTAGCAGGGAATTCTGTAGCACTGCCGGCGATCCGGTTACCTGAATACGTGGGCCGAGCGGGCTGATCACATCGACATAAATGCCCGCCATGGCGCTCAGAATAGTGTCGGATTCCAACGCGTAATGCGCCAGCTGACGATCGAGCTGGCTGATTCGCTGAGCCAGGGTGTTCATAGCCTGCTTGTTCGCATTGAGCTTGCGCTCCAGTACCATCAGGCTCAACGTGTAACGGGTCAGTTCGGCACCAGCGCCCTGACGTTGCGTGCTGTTCAGCACGGCCATCAGGGTTTCCAGCCCCAGGCGCAGGTTGGCTTCGTTGTTACCAAATACCGCCAGGGTCGAGGGAGGATTCAGGTCCAGTACGCTGCGCAGTGACACCGTCAGCGCCTCCGGCTGACAATGTGCCTGATTGGCTAACTGCTGCACCAGATGGGCCGCCTGGCAAATTCCCGCCAGTGCAAAGGTAATGTCCTGATAGTTTTTTGCCACGGTTACTCCTGTTTACGCGTTATTCCCACCGGTATTATGCGGCAACCCAAGGCAAACGTTCTTCGATGATACCGCCACCCAGGCAGACTTCATCAAGGTAGAACACCGCAGACTGACCCGGCGTGACCGCAGCAACGGGCTCATCAAACCGGACTTCAATTTTATCCTCGCCGTGCGGGATAATTTCGCAGGGGATATCGGTCTGACGGTAGCGGGTTTTCACCGTACAACGCAGCGGTGAGGTTAGCGGCTGACGATCAACCCAGTGTAACTGCTGGGCAATCAGACCCACTGACATCAGTCGGGGATGGTCGCCGCCCTGCGCCACGATCAGGCGGTTGCGCGCCACATCTTTATCAACGACGTACCAGGGATCGTCTTTGCTTTCTTTAAGACCGCCAATGCCCAGCCCTTTACGCTGGCCGAGCGTGTGATACATCAGGCCCTGGTGCTCACCCACAATCTGTCCGTCGACGGTTTCAATTTCACCCGGCTGGGCAGGGAGGTAGCGCGCCAGGAATTCGGTAAACTTGCGTTCACCAATGAAGCAAATGCCGGTGGAGTCTTTTTTCTTCGCCGTCACCAGCTCAAGTTGTTCAGCGATGCGACGCACTTCAGGCTTTTCCAGCTCGCCGACCGGGAACAGGCTCTGCGCGATTTGCTGGTGGCTGAGTGTGTAAAGGAAATAGCTCTGGTCTTTGTTACCATCCAGACCGCGCAGCAGGTGGCTGCGGCCATCGATATCCTGACGGCGGACATAGTGCCCGGTGGCGATGAAGTCTGCACCCAGATCCTCTGCGGCAAACTCCAGAAACGCCTTGAATTTGATTTCTTTATTACACAGGATATCGGGATTGGGAGTGCGGCCCGCTTTGTACTCTTCCAGGAAGTGTTCAAAGACATTGTCCCAGTACTCTGCCGCAAAGTTCACTTTGTGCAGTTTAATACCTAACTTGTCGCACACGGCTTGCGCATCCGCCAGATCGTCAGCGGCGGTACAGTATTCCTCGCCATCGTCTTCCTCCCAGTTCTTCATGAACAGGCCTTCAACCTGATAGCCCTGCTGTTGCAGTAACCAGGCGGAAACGGAAGAATCGACGCCGCCGGACATTCCGACGATCACTTTTTTCTGGCAGTTATCAGACATCACAAGCTCGCAAAACAGTAAAACAGGCGGCGCATTCTATCACGCTGAACGCGGGTGCGCACCTTCATGAAACGGCCAGTTGAACGGGCTGATCAGGTCGAGCGGATAGCGTACGCCCTGTTGCCAGCGGCGTACGCTTTCGGCAACTAGGGGCGAACGCAGGTTAGAGGCCGACAGAATCTGCTCTGGCGCGACCCACCAGCAGCAATCAATGTCGCTGTCCTGCGGAGCCGTTGGCTGGATATCGTCCAGATCCACGCCAAACAGAAACCGCACAAAAGGCGTATTATCCGGGGCGATCTACTGGTTTATGCCGATAAAATACTGCATTTCGGCCCGAATGCCGGTCTCTTCAAACAATTCCCGTGATGCGGCTTCATGCAGCGTTTCATCGGCTTCAAGATGACCGGCAGGCTGGTTCCAGGTGGCGATGCCGTTGACGCGTTCTTCAACGACCAGTAATGCACCCCGAGCCTGCACCAGGCACGCGACGGTGACATGCGGTTTAAACATCGATCCTCCTGAATTGTTAACTTAAAGTTATGGAAATGATAATGGCAGTCAATCTTGTGCGCTGATATCGCGCCAGGCACCCGGGGCCAAATCGCCCAGCGTAAACTCGCCCATGGCATAGCGCACCAGACGCAGGGTTGGAAAGCCAATATGGGCCGTCATACGTCTGACCTGACGGTTACGTCCTTCAAAAAGCGTTATTTTCAGCCACTGTGTTGGAATGGCTTTGCGCTCGCGAATCGGCGGCTGGCGCGGCCACAACCAGTCGGGCTCAGCCACTTTTTCGACGCCAGCCGGTAACGTCGGGCCATCTTTCAGATTAACGCCATCGCGCAAAGGTTGTAGATCGGTTTCCTCAGGCGCGCCTTCCACCTGCACATAGTAAATCTTGCCGGTGCGCTTGCCGGGCTGCGTCAGCGCCGCCTGTAGCGGACCATCGTTAGTCAGGACCATCAGTCCTTCGCTGTCGCGATCGAGTCGGCCCGCCGCGTAAACGTCACTCACGTCGATAAAATCTTTGAGGGTGCGGCGGCCGGCTTCATCGGTAAATTGCGGCAGAACATCGAAGGGTTTGTTGAACAGAAGCACGCTGCGGACGGCAGGCGGCGAGGACGCCTTGCGATGCACGGGACGTGTTTGTCGGCTGAATCGTTTATTTGGATGAGAAGTCTGATTAGTTTTTCGCATACGCTTTGCAGTCTGGAACATTCAGCGCATTATAACGCGAAATTGCGGTGATTGGCGTGGCGTGAATATTCAAGTAGTATTGACGCGCATCTTACAAATCATTAACAAAAAATCGCTCGAAGGAGAGGTTAATGGAAAGCAAAGTAGTTGTTCCGGCGGAAGGTCAGAAAATCACCCTGAATCAAGGTAAACTGGTTGTCCCAAATAACCCGGTTATCCCTTACATCGAAGGGGATGGTATCGGCGTTGATGTGTCACCAGTGATGCTGAAAGTGGTTGATGCCGCTGTGAAAAAAGCCTACAACGGCGAGCGTAAAATCTCCTGGATGGAGATTTATACCGGTGAAAAATCGGTTGAACTCTACGGTCAGGATGTCTGGCTGCCGCAAGAAACCCTCGATTTAATCAAAGAATACCGCGTAGCGATCAAAGGCCCACTGACCACGCCAGTTGGCGGCGGCATCCGTTCTCTGAACGTTGCGCTGCGTCAGGAACTGGATCTGTACGTTTGCCTGCGTCCGGTACGCTACTACACCGGTACACCAAGCCCGGTAAAACGTCCTGAAGACACTGATATGGTGATCTTCCGCGAAAACTCCGAAGATATCTATGCCGGTATCGAATGGAAAGCGGGCACGCCAGAAGCGGATAAAGTCATCAAATTCCTGCGTGAAGAAATGGGCGTGAAGAAAATTCGCTTCCCAGAAAACTGCGGTATCGGTGTTAAACCGTGTTCGGAAGAGGGCACCAAGCGCCTGGTCCGTGCAGCAGTGGAATATACCATCACTAACAATCGTGATTCACTGACGCTGGTACACAAAGGCAACATCATGAAGTTCACCGAAGGCTCCTTCAAAGACTGGGGTTACCAGTTAGTGAAAGACGAGTTCGGCGGCGAGCTGATCGATGGCGGCCCATGGATGAAATTTAAAAATCCAAACACTGGTAAAGAGATCATCGTAAAAGACGTGATCGCCGATGCCTTCCTGCAGCAAATCCTGCTGCGTCCGGCAGAATATGACGTTATCGCCTGTATGAACCTGAACGGTGACTACATCTCTGACGCCCTGGCGGCGCAGGTTGGCGGTATCGGTATTGCACCAGGCGCAAACATCGGTGACGAATGTGCGCTGTTCGAAGCCACCCACGGTACGGCACCGAAGTACGCAGGTCAGGATAAAGTGAACCCAGGTTCCGTGATTCTGTCCGCTGAAATGATGCTGCGTCACATGGAATGGTTCGAAGCCGCAGACCTGATTGTTAAAGGTATGGAAGGTGCGATTAACGCCAAAACCGTAACCTATGACTTTGAACGTCTGATGGAAGGCGCTAAACTACTGAAATGTAGTGAGTTTGGCGACGCAATTATCGCGAACATGTAACATATACAACGCAACAAAAAGCCAACATAGATGTTAATTTTATGTTGGCTTTTATCTTCTCCCATCCTTTCCCCAAAACTTCCCCAAAACTCTTCCCCAAAACTGGCTATAAAATATGCTGTTCAGACGGCTACAACCGTCCAGTCTTTTCCACGGTCATCATGGTATTTTGCCGTCTGTTGAGGTGACTTGTGACCGAGTAATTTTTGCGTATCGATCCCCTGAGCCTCATACAGTCTTTCGGACAGTGAACGCTGTTCGTGAAATGTTGGAGCCTTCCGGTCAGGCCATAAAATACCGGTGCGGTTTCTGGCTTTTTTAAATGTGGTGGTGATGGAGTTAGCCGAAACCCGATCACCTCTCGTGGCCTGCGATGTACTGTGCCGGAAATGTACCAGGTATTTACTGACTACGGCATCGCGGCATTTGGCCACAACCTCACGCAGGGTAATATTCAGTGCTTCACAACGCAGTGACAATGGCAACGCCACTTTGGCGCCAGTCTTTTCATGCTCGACGTGGAGCATATCATCCCAGATGTCAGAGAACTTCATCCGGGAAATATCCCCTATGCGCTGCCCGGTGACAACGGCCAGTAGCATTGCACACTGAAGGTAGGGCGGGTGGTGTTCAGCCGCGGCGTAAATTTCTTTCCATTCCTCAAGGGAAAGGCGTTCGCGTATTACCCGGTTACGCGGCTGGCGAGTTGCCTGTGCCGGGTTGTAGCCGGGGGGAACATGTCCGGCGTGCTGGGCTTCCTTGAACACGTCGATCAGCGTTGTCCGGACAACCTGCGCCATACGGTTGTAGCCCTGGGCTTTTACCGCATCCACGACCTCCGCGATTTCCAGCGTGGTAATATCTTTCAGATACATCATCCCGGAGTGCTGGCGCAGCAGTTCAACGGGCTTTTTTTTCTGTTTTACTGAGTTCAATTTTATATCTCCTGTTTCAAGTCGTTCCTGCTGGATAGCAAGGTAGCGATCCAGCCAGGTTGTTACGGTGATAAATTCTCTGGACTCACGCATACGGGCGATTTTTTCGTTAACGCTGAGGATCTGCCGGGTACGCTGCTCCGCGATAATGTCGTTGGCCTCACTGGCGACCTGTCTGGCTTCTTCAGCATCAGTACCGAGGCTGTGAAATTTACCCGTTACAGGGTGTTTGTATTGCCAGTACACACGCCCGGTACGCTTATCCAGCTTTGAGTACAGATTAGGGATGGTTATTTTATGGGTTCGTGGTCTGGCAGCCATCTTCAATAATCCTTCTCAGCTTGGGGTTTGCGGTCGGTGCGATTTTTGGTTCAGCTAAAATGCCGATAAATCGGGCTTCACGATCAATCATCCACTCTCTGCCTACTTTTCTGGCTGGTGGTGCCATCATGTGGCCCTTGGCATATTTTTTTAATGTGCGAAGGCTGGGGGCTAAACTTCCAAATTCTTCCGCCGCCCATTCTTCTAAGCTCACCATTCTGGCCATACTCGTACCTCATACAGCCGGTCAGTAATTTAGCGCTGACCGGGCTTTAAAACTGATTATCAAAAATCACTTGCGATCGGCTTTCAGCATGACGACTGAAACGCCGGTACCGTCAAACTCGTTATCAATTAGTCCAGACCAGCTACATGACCAGCCGGGCAAAATATCTTTTTTCCGCATACTTCCGGGCAGGATGGCCACAAGACGGCCGCCGGGTTTAACCAGGCTGGCAGCAGATTCCACATGTGCTTTGGCTCGTCCTTCGCTGAACGGTGGGTTCATTACCACTTTGTCAAAGCGGCTGCTGGTGGCTTCGGCCCACTGGATGAAATCAGCCTGTTCGACGGCGTAACCTTTCGCCTCCAGTACCCGACAGTGCAGCGCTGAGATTTCCACGCACTGGGTCTGGTCTGCCGGCATCAGTACGGCAAGATTCCCTGTGCCGGCACTCGGCTCCAAACATCTATCACTTGCTTGAATATCAGCTTCGGATACGGCCCATTCAGCCAGTGATTCTGGGGTAGGGTAGAACTGGTGAGACTGATGATCCGGAATGCACCCGGACGCGATAATCTCGCCTAGCACCCGGGCGGGGTCATAGTCGAATTCCCAGATGTTGATATTTTTATTTGGGCCCGCTTTGATCAGCACGCCGCCGATGGTTTCCAGTATTTTCCCCGCCTGGCCCCGGATCGCTTTGTCTTCGTCGCGCCAGTCAAATCGGCGGTTGTACGGATTGGTAGTCAGGGGCTGTGTCGGCTCATCCCAGCGGTTGCGATGAATCGGGGTGTGCCGCTCAGCCTTCAGCCCTGCCAGTATTTCCAGAACAGCAAACGGCAGCGGTTTGCTCATCAGCACAAAATCTTTGAGTTTTTTCTTTGGTTTCTGGCGGAATTGCGGCGGGATTGCCAGCGGGTACAGGTGCGCCAGAATGCAGTTGAGCCGCCAGGCCATATCCGGGTGTACTTCGAGGTGTGCTGTACCTTTCAGATAAGCCCGGACACGCAATGCTCCACCGTCCAGCACCAGCCATTCACCGTGGCGGCAGCGTGCTTCCTGTAGTGCATCGTCGGTTACACGCCAGCGGGGTTCATCGCGGCCCATAAATTTAGCAATCACCTGCCGCAAGTCCTGGATATAGCCGCTCATATCATGATTGGTTGTTCCGTAGTCGTTGAACACCCGGGCAAGGATCATGCGCTTACCGAAACCTTCCGGCCTGTTGGTAACGTGGTCGCCGGAAAGAGCGCGGAAAATGCCATCCACTCGCTCGGAGAAAAATTTCTGACGTGAGTTAAGCAGTTCCATGATTGTCGGCCGCACGGTCTCTTCTTCGAAGTCGGGCGTTTTCATTTCCCGGATCTGCTCGTTCCACTCGGTGCGTCGGTTGTTCGGCATGTACTCGTATACGTCGGTCATATTCAGGGCTTTTTGCCAGAATGTTGCATTCAGGCTGGCGATAGCGCCTTCGAGCTTAAATAGATTGCTGACGCCGCCGAAATAATGCCGCCGATCATGGTCCTGGTTACCCTCCAGAAAATGGTGAACCGATACATGGTGCGTGTTAATTAACCCGAACATCATTTCTATATCGGCCCGGAGTTGCTTGTACTGGCCGATCAGGGAATCAACCAGGTCGGAGGAAGCAGGGGCGAAAAACGCCCCATCCGACAGTTCTCCGTACAGGATTTCTGTCACTTCGCCCATGATTAGTACTCTCCCCAGTTATAAGTTGACGCTATCGGCCCCGGTTCCTGGGCAGCAAGGAAAAACTCATCAGGCAGTTTTTCGATTTTGCAACGGACTCCTTCACCTGAAATTATTCCTGCCTCACGTAGCCCACTTAGGCACATTTGAAGCGTTTCTTTGGTTAACTGGATTCGTTCGAGCTGGTACTGTTTGCGATACACGAAGGCCTGTAATGCTTCCTCTTTCGTGTAGTGGTACTTAGATCGATCAGCACCCTTTTGACAACGCTGCACATAGAGTTTTTGTCGTTCTTTTGGGCCGCCGGTACGATATTTAACGAGCTGTTCAAAAGGCATGTAAGGCATATCTTCTACATGCCAGAAGGTCTTTTCTGTTTCACGAATAATTACGCGTTTCCACAGAGTGATAGTCGGGCGACCTTCGTTGTCATGCCCTTCGTAATAGCGATAACAATATTTTTTCCCTTCGGTGATTTTGTCCACGCTACACCTCGTTACGCAATTTTATTAATTTCTGATCGGCTAATTTCAGAGCTTCTGAAAATACGGAAAATTGAATGGATGCAAATTCTTCATTAAATTTATTATCTTTTTTCCAGTATCCGTTTTCGGACCAAAAATCACATGCCATAGCGATATATCGACGTTTGTTGGTCAACTGCTCTATATCGTTAACGTCTGATATACCTCTAAATAAAATGGGGGCTGCTGATGACATGACTACATCCTCCGCTCGAAATAGATGTACTGGTTAACAGCGCCGATTGGCATTTCCAGTTTTTCGGCAATATCCCGGCGACTTACACCTTCGCAATGCAGCTCCCGCGCCAGCTCGATATCGGCCTGGCGGTATTTTGCTGACTGGTGGTAATCCCCGCGAAGGTACAGCCTGATACCCAGTTCACGGGCTTTTGCCCGAACTGCTGCACCCGATCTGCCAATCAGCCGACCGATGCTCCCTACAGTCATAGTTCCGGCACACTGGCGGATGATCATGATTTCTGCGCGAACCCATCTGCTCATGCCGCACCGCCTTCGATGTGGCGAAACCAGATACACACCGGGCCATCTTCAGTGTCGTGAATTGATCCGATAAACCAGCCTTCGCCGGCAGGTGGTTCTGGTTGCCATTGGGTGAACGAACCGTTAATTTCGTATTCAGCCTGAGCCAGCTCATAGCTACAAAAACACAGCTCGTCCATTGAGTATTCCAGCCCGTTAATGGCCAGCCACTCGTTAAATTCAGCAGCAGGAACACCCTCACGGTCTCCGCATAGCGCATCGAAAGCCGGGTGAGTCCAAAATCCGTATTCGTCGTCACGCTCTACAGGAACAGCGGTAATTGGAATCATGCTGTACGCTCCTGCTTTTCGGCTTTGAGTACCATGCGAGAGCCATCGTCCAACTCCCAGGTGATTTCTCCCCCTTCAGCCATAACCAGTTGCCAGACCAATTGTGCGGCCTCATTCGTTACGTCGCGTCCACGGTCACTACCGACACGCAGGCGACCTCCGCCTTCCAAATCGCGCATTTTTGCCAGCATGATGGTCTTTGTTAACGGAGAGAATCCGAGTTGAAGTTTTGCCGTGTTGCTCATTGGGCAGCTCCTTTTCTCTCGACTGCGAGACCAAGAAGAAACGCACTGTCATTTTTATGTTCGCTGCATGCCCAAAACACTTCATCATCACCACGAAAAATATCTACCTGTACCGTAGTTTTGAATTTCGCTACCGCACCACATCGACACTTAGCGGAGGTATTATTTTTCTTGGACAATACACCACCAATTCTTGGATATTTGCTCATGCTGCACCGCCTTTGACGTTATTTGCCCCTATTTTTGTCATTAGCTCGATTGATACCGTGGCACCCTTTGTCACCTTGAATAGAAGCGACTGGCAGAAAGGGCAGTTTGAAAACGTATCCCAGACCTCACTATCTGGTGCCTGGACTGTATGCAGTTTTTCCAAACACGATGGGCAGGTATACGCAACCAATGGTGTACCGTTCTCGTTTTCCCTATTTAGCCAGCCTTTATAAGCAAATAAGCGGTCTCGGTTTGCCCTAGTCATTAATTAGCCTCCAGCATTATTACGATTTCTTCCGGAGTTTCTTTCACCTTAATAACCTCGCCAGAAGCCATTTTTATCGCCGTATTACCCACGTAATAAAACGATTCAATGTGTTCAGACACGACATAAATCGGATCATGAACAACGCTGGTTTCCGGACCGTATTTACCTTCACGTTCTACGGTGCATAACTGATCAAGTTTGATAATTTTCATTTTCTGCTGTCCTTTAATTTTTGAGTTTTTCTTTCTGGTGGTTGCTCAACAATGCCGTGGTGCCGCCGGTACCCGTTCCGCATATGCCAGATGATTTCTTCGGTGTGGTCTTTGAAGTCATCGGGTTCTGTTCTTTTGGGGAACAAAAGGCTGCTGAATTCGTCGCTCATATCTCTGTCTCAGTGAGCGGCCATTGCTGGCCGCATCCGGGTTAACGCACCTGCAAAGTTGGTGAACCTGTTTCGAGGTGAGCGCCGGGTATTGATTTGAGCAATTCCGGATCTGGTTCTTCGCCGGCAGCGCGGGCCGCTGCGATTTTGGTGGCCAGCTCCTGCAATGCTTTTTTCAGTTCGTCGTTCTTCGGGGTTGTGACCACCTCCGTATGCGACTCGACAAACTCATCTGGCAGTAAATCCACATTATCGATCTTCAGGCTTACGCTGCCTTTGCGGGCCGTGAAGGTGTTGAGGGTGGTTTTAAAGGTGGTACGGTTGCTGGCTTGCAGACATTGCAGTAAGTAGCTTTTGAGTGCGTAAACCTGGCGTTCCCAGTGTTTTTTCCTTTCGCTAACCCGTGCTGCTTCTTTTTTGCAGGCTTCCGCTTTGGTATCGAATTCACGAACTTTAGCCATTACTGCGTCGAATTTGTCTTCAAGCATCCCCTCTATGCCTTCCAGCGTGTCAGCAATCATTTCAGGGGTAAGATCCCCGCCTTCCACGGCGAGGGATTCAAGCTTGCTGATCTCTAAAGCGAGGTCGATAGTACGGTTGCTCATGCTGCTTTCTCCTGCAATTTGGCGAGGCATTCGGATTTAACTTCTTCGAGGCGGCGCAGACGGCCCTCAAGATATTTGGCGTATTCCTGATCGTTGATTTCTTTGGCTGATTTCAGGTGAATACCAACTGTACGGGTCAGACTGCTGGCTATTTTCGAAACTTCATTCTGGGAAACAGCTTTACGCATCGTTTCGACGTTCTGTTTAAAGCGCTCGTCCAGTTCCTCGCGGATCCGGGTGGAGTCGTCCGCTTTTTCCGCGGCATCCTTAATGCCGAACTCAAGCACGCTTTCAGCTTTATATGCGGCGTCGTCGTAAAGACCGAGCCAGACATCAGCGGAGAAGCCGAGCATTGACAGGCATTTTTTTATTGCGTCGGTGAGCGACTTCTTATGCACTTCGCTATCGCAATAAATGCCGTTTTTGGTGGTTTGGCGGTATGGTGTTGAGCCAAAGTTTTCGACCGTCCCTTTTTCGCCGTCTTTGATGTACCAAAGCGCGATGCGCACATAGTGGTTCAGCTCGAAAAGCAGGGAGCCGTCGGCATCACGAAGAATGCGTTTCCCAACAAACTTGGTACCCTCAAAGATTTTTTCTGTGAGTGGTGCGCCTTCAACCATTTTGTCTTCGAGGATCGTCCATCCCCAACCGGTGCCAGCAGGGCCAAAAGATTCGGTGGCTCGCATAAACATGTATTCGGCATTAATGGAAGTGCCACCGAACCCGAGGTCGCCCATATCCTTCGTGTAACGAGGGTTGGTGCGCATAACGCTTTTCCAGAGTGAAAGGTTCTCGCTGTCACCGAGTTCTTTTTCAAGCTCATCTGCCCGAAGCACGAAAGCATCAGAATCCGGGGCTGCCTGTGGTGCTACTTCCGTTTTTTCGACTTCATTTGAGGCGCTGTTTTCATCGGTTTGCGGCTGCTCTGGCGCCAGCCCTTCAATGCTGAAACGACCATTACCGAGGTTATTTATACCGGGATGATCACTGCTGGCCTGCTGCTGAACTGGCGGAGCCTCTTTCAGTGCCTGGTATTCTTCTTTGGTGATCTCGATGCAGCCCTGTTCAATAACGGCTTCGAGTTTAGCCAGCTTGTTAGCACGGCCAGGCTGACCATCAGCGGTGCGATAGTAGAATGGCCCGGTACGCTCTACAGGTGGCGCAGTTTCCACCGTCCCCGTTGCTGACACATCATCAGAGTGTTGCGTCGCCACTGTAGAAGTTTCTGGCGATTCAGATTCCAGTGGGCCAGTTGATGCCGCCGTGTTCTGTTCGGTTTCATCGTCTTCGTTCTCCATCTTGCCGTGGGCTTTGAGGTATTCGGTGATGTAGCGTTTATGTGATTCCGGGAAGCGATATGCGTCGGTTGCCGGCACGTTACGGACCACGCCGAAAATGGTCGGGCGGTCGTATTTGAGAATGTTGGCCTGGGTGCGAAGCTGAATTGACCAGCGTTTAAAATCCTCGCGATCCTCTTTGATGATGCCATTCGCCCAACGTGTTACAGAGGGCTGCGGGGCGTTTGGATCTACATCACCCGCCCATAATGCTGTGGCAATTTCAACGTCCAAAGTGCTATGCGTGTGTTTATAGGGGCGTGGTACCACGACAGCAGATGGTTCAACAGCGTCAGTATCAATGGCGTCGATTGCACCTTCTTTTCGTTCTTCTTCGTGACTCTTCAGCCATCCAGCAAGTGCCGCTTTAATTTCCGGCCATTTCTTATTAGGGGCGCAGTTATCACGGATATACTGGATAGCTTCCAGAATGCGTTCCGGGTACATGGACACGATTGCCGGCATCTTGGAAATAGCGTCGGTAATATGGCTGTCAAACGTTGATGAGTCGCCCTGCTGCAATTCAATCGCGGCACCAAGCTGATCACTGGTGATTTCAGTCGTGTTGTATTTCACCAGTACTGCGACACGCACTGATGGCTGTAGCTTGTCAAAATCAACGGGGCTGGCCTGGACGTTCGCTACCGGGTGTCCCAGATCGTCGTCCCATTCATGTTCGAATAAAAAGGTTTCATCCCATTCTTCGGTAGGGCAGGGAATACCGTCCGCTTCGGCATACATACGGAATTCGAACTGAGAGTCGTCACCATCCGGAAAGGCTTCCATGAACAGCAGCGCTGCTTTCGCTTTTGCCTGTTTATCATTTACGGCCTCAAAAGCATGGGCGATTCGCATTTCGCCATTTTCTTCAGCAGATTCTTCAAGGCCAAACCAACAGCCAATATATTTAGACATTTTCACCCCCGTTATTTACGGTTTGATAAGTTTCATTTAATTTTTTCAGTACGTTTTCAGGTAATACGTACGGAAGGTTTTGTTTATCGCAAATCTTTAATTGGCTTATTACGTAAGTCGCCATTTCCTCTGTGGTGAGATAACCCTGAGCGATTAACTCGATAATCATTTTTTGCATTGCACTTGGCGCAATGCTTAATGTGATTTCATCACCGTTTGTCAGTGATAATTTTTTGAACGCGAGAGTAATATCCAATTTATGGCTCCTCATTTATCAGATTAAGCACTTAACAAATGCTTATGCTGATAAATGCCCCGCGCTAACGGGGCGTATGAATTAGTGTGTCCGTGAAGATGCAAGCCCGGCACTAAAGGCATTTTTATAAGCAGCATATGTACCGCTTTCTTTTTCAGCTTCGTGAAGCTGGATATGTACACTTGTCAGTTCATCAACAGCCTTGTGAACACAACCGTATTGACCGAGAACGTAGCCGCCATCGAGAACAACGGTTGTGTTTGATGGGGCAGTGTGAATTACTCCGGTAATAGAATCTTCACAATTGAACAACGCCAGTTCGTTATTAATGGCGGATAAACTGAGATTAATAATGCTGATGGTTTTCATATTCGCTCCTGAAAAAAGATTGTGGAATTACCTGCCGGATAAACGGCATATTAAAAAAGTGCAACTAACAACTATAAATCGCGGCTGGAATCAGACCCGCATACATCAACCTGAAACATAAAAAAAGAAACTAAACTAATCACTGCTGATGCCAGAATAATAAAGATGAATCCGGTTATTACTAAAACGGTCTCCATCATTAATACCCCGCTGGTGTTTCTTCTCCCTGATGAATTATTTTTTCAACAGGGTAGCAACTGCCTTCAATTTTTTGCTGATCCGCAGCTTTCAAGCATTCGGTGTAAGTCGGGAACACTTCAACCACGCTGTCCTGAACTTCCCCGGTCGTAAGATAAGTGGTCAGCACCAGAGCGAAGAGAGTTCCTGTCATAGGTTAAATCCGTATTTGACGTTGTCTCCAAGAATCCATTCATATGTGAATGACTCAATAGTCGCCTGCTGTTTGTCTGCATCACAGACGGTTTCATCGCCCTGAATTTCGTAGATACATTGCAGATCGCTAACTTTCACATCCTGATATTGCTTAACCATTGCCTATCTCCTGTGTTGTGCCCTTGTCGCCAGGCTGGCGGAACGTGTTATCTGAGAAATCACTGTGTGGTTTCGATGGACTAAATTTAGAATAACCTAAGATTTAGATCAATAGAAAAAATGTATAAAAACCTAAATCTAAGGGCGTAAAAAGTTAACCTTATGATTTTGAAGGTGTTTAAATTTCTGATGGGTGCGTAAAAATACCCGTAGAAAACGGGCTTTGGTGACGATAGTCGAGATTATTTTTTCTGGGAACGTTTACGAGCCTGAAGTAGTTCGTCAAAAAGACGACTGAAGTTTTCTACCCGTGCGCGTAATTCACTTAACTGGGCCTCTTGCTCAGATGCAGGGAGTGCATCGAACAGTTCGATCAGCTCTTTGTGTTGAGGAGATAACTCTTGGATCTGTGGCTGCACTGGTTCTGTAGGGGCTTTGTCGTCGTCACCAAACATCAGCCATGTTGGATTGCACTGAAGGGCCTTGCTTAGTCCGAAAAGCCGCTTGCCCGCAGGCTGTGTTTCATCTCGTTCCCATTGAGAAATAGTTACGTGAGCCACCTGGACCAATTTCCCTAAGGCAGCTTGAGATAGCTTTAATTCTTTACGCCTGCGTAGCAGACGGGAGCCAAAAGTTTCGTTTTGCATATTAGGTTATTCTAAATTTTCTTTACTTAGGTTTCTCTACGATCTAATCTTCTTAAGAAAACCTAAGGGAGAGAGTGAAGTGCTCAAAAGTGACGCAGTAAAATTTTTTGGTAATAAGACGAAATTAGCTATGGCCGCCGGGGTTAAACCTTCATCCGTGTCTGTTTGGGGGGATTTGGTTCCAGAGGGTAAAGCTATGCGCCTTCAGATCGCTTCTGGCGGCGTTCTGAAATATGACCCGATTGCATACGACCAATATAAGGCAAAGCGTAAAGGCAAAGTGAATCATGAAAATCAGTCCTCCGATTGATGTTGTTGCATCCGAACTGGAAGCATGGGCTCTTGAAGATGGCTGGAAAGCGGTAGGGATGGCCATAGCAGATCAATATCACGCCGATGGTGGGGGCGACATCCTCCCAGCAGTCGATACCGGTGATGGCCTTCGAAATGCGGTTCAGCGGGTAAAGCGTATTTTCAGGGGATTTGATGGCCCACGATATGCGCCGCAGGCAGAAAGTTTGAAAAGAGCCGCATTAGCTGCATTGCCGACAGAGCGAAGGGCCAGGTTATTACGACCACATAGCCCTGCCTACCTGGTAGCTGTGGCAACCAAAGAATTTGTTGATGCAATAAATGCCATAAATCTCGGTGCAGCGCCTACGGAAATATTACGTGAGGCAGACGAGGCTATTTCAGCAATCCGTGTAGCAGCTATGACTGCGGCAAGAGCAGGTATATCGCCAAGTTTTGGCATTCAGTAACGATGAAGTAACGCATTAAGCGTTACAAGTGAGTTTCATATATGGCTTCAAACTGGATCAAGGTAGAAGTAATTACACCTGATAAACCAGAGATTTTCCTTATCTCTGAAAAACTGAATATTGATCCTGATATGGTGCTCGGAAAATTAATCCGTTTATGGGTCTGGGCCGACCAACAGATCGCAATTAGTAACGCCGATAGCGTTACAGATTCGGAACAGATGGAGCGTAAGAGTAACGCATCTGTACTCAGTAAGATCGCAATAGACCGCATTGCTTTTATGCCTGGGTTTGCTGATGCACTCATCTACGCGGGTTGGCTTATTCAGGAAGGTGATTCACTTTTCTTCGTTAACTTTGAGAAGCACAACGGGAAAAGCTCTAAAAATCGGGCGCTTACAAATGAGAGGGTAAATAAATCACGTAATTTGAAACGCAATGGTAACGATAAAAGTAACGCTGTGAACGTTACACATTCGAATCAAAAAGCGTTACCAGAGGAAGAGGAAGAGGAAGAGGAAGATAAAGAATTAAAAGATCCCCCCATACCCCCCAAGGGGAAACCAGATGCGAAATCTGGATATACCCCTGAATTTGAGGATGCCTGGGCCAATTATCCCAAGCGAGCAGGGGGCAACAGCAAACAGGCGGCATTCAAGGCCTGGAATGCCCGAATTAAATCCGGCGTTCCAGTGCAGGATATGATCGACGGTGTGAAGCGTTACGCCGCGTATATTACGGCGACGGGGAAGCAACACACCGAATATGTTCAGCAAACAGCGACATTTTTTGGACGTTCCTGCCACTACGAAAACGACTGGCAGATCCCGAAATCTGGTGGAGCTTATGGTCGGGATGTTAACCAGCTATCGCAACCAGATAATTCCATTCCACCAGGCTTCAGGGGGTAGGCATGAAAAACGTTTCGGCTGGTGGCGCACTGGAGCGCCTGAAAAAACTTATCCCGGCAGGTGTTCAGCCGAAGTTTTCCAACGCTGAAGAATGGCGCCGCTGGCAGGATGAGGAGGGGCGAAAAAGGGCTGCGGAAGTGGACCGACTCAACCAGAAAGTCCGGGCCGACAAAATACTCGGGCGCTCAGGGATCCAGAACCTTCACCGAAACTGCACTTTCAAAAATTACGAAGTGAAAGGCGATGGCCAGCGCCATGCACTCAGTCTGGCGAAGAGCTATGCGATGAACTTTGGCAACGGCTTTACGAGCTTCGTGTTCAGCGGCAGCCCTGGTACCGGGAAAAACCATCTTGCAGCGGCGATAGGTAATTACCTGCTGGCACAAAACCGCTCTGTGCTCATTGTCACTGTAGCAGACCTGATGTTGCGCGTACGTGCTTGTTATGACGGAGGGCAATCTGAGGCCGCGTTACTCGACGAATTGGATCGTGTAGACCTGCTGGTGCTGGATGAAGTCGGGATCCAGAAGGGTTCGCAGCACGAGAAAGTTTTGCTGAATCAAGTTGTGGATCGCCGCCTGGCTGCGATGAAGCCTGTCGGGGTACTAACCAACCTGAATTATGACGAGCTGGCTGCCACGCTGGGCGAGCGCGTCGTAGACCGTCTGAAGATGGACAAAGGCATGTGGGTGAATTTCGTGTGGGAGAGCTACCGCAACAAAGTAACTCACCTGCGCTTAGTAAAATAAATTGAGGAAATATAGATAGATGGCTAATTCTTTTAAAAAAATGACCACCTCCGGTGTAATCAAGCGCCTGCATTCCGGCATGTTTATTCGTCTGGAAGATATTCACGTCAAAGACGGCTTCAACAAGCGTGAGAACGACGAACGGACGCAGCAGGCCGATGATGAGCTGTTTGAGTTTCTCGCCGCTGGTGGCCGTGTACCTGCGCTGGAGGTGATTCCGCGTGATGAGGGCGGTGTATGGATTGTTGAGGGCCATCGCCGCAGCAGGTGCTACCAGCGTTGCCGTGATGCGGGTAAACCGGTTGAGTTCATCAGCATCGTACCGTTCGAGGGGAATGACGTTGACCGCGTAGCGCGGATCATGACATCGAATAACCAATTGCCGCTGACTGCAATTGAACAGGCCGCTGTTGTGAAAGAATTGGCTGCGTTCAACCTGACGAAACAGGAAATAGCCCAGAAGGTGCATAAATCAGTGGCAACCATCGAGAAGCTATTAACGCTGGCGATGGCTAATCACGACGTTCAGCAAAGCGTGAAAGCCGGAGCAGTATCTGTGGATGTTGCCGTTGACAGGGTGAAAGAGCACGGAGAAAAAGCGGGTGAAGTACTGGAACAGGATAAAGCCATTGCCGCCGCAGCCGGAAAGAAAAAAGTTACCCGCAGCATCATCGCGCCCGAAATCAGTGTCAAGAAGGCTCGCCGGGCTGTTGAGTTATTGGCACTGGCGCTGATCAGTGACGATGGTGTGATCAAACTCGATGGGTTAGCGCTTGCCGAAGTCTTGGAAATAATCGACGAACAGAAAAAAATTGCGTCCGACCGAAGCAGGCTTGCGGCTTGAAAAAAAACAGAATTATCGCCAACTGTTGCGTTGAGGGAATGACAAGGTATGATTACGCCGGGTGCTTGAGACTTTCTGTTTCAGGCATACACGAAGCAGAAAGAGAAAAGCCCCGAGCTGATAAATCAACCCGAGGCCCCTCGTATGCTAGACACGTACAGGTTAGCCTCTTACAACGTCGAAATCAATATCCGGCTATGTCAAAAGCCTGATGTTGTTGGAAGACAAGGAGATGCAACCATGAAGCCGCAAAACCCTGTTATCTGGTGCCTGGCCATCGTCTGCCTGACGATACTGGCATTCACTTTGTTGACCCGTCATTCGCTTTACGAACTGCGAATACGGGACGGTAGCAGGGAGGTTGCGGCAGTCATGTCTTGTGAGTCCAACCAGTAAGGGCAACCGGCGGGGAGAAATCCCCGCCACCGCCGTGTTAAGCTGAGGCGTTCCCAGGCACCCATTCCCTCTCATTCAGTCCAGATCCTGCCGCGTAATTAGTTATCTCTCTGTTTCTCTAATACATTGTTCGAAAAATACACAACCAATTGATTTTTATCGACATGATCAAAAATAACGCTATAGGCACTGGAGAATGATACTGGTTTTATATACAGTATATTAATGCCACTTATCTCAAACAGCCCTGACATGTTGATTGAGATAAGCGTATGCATCGGCTTAACTATCGGGACGCGCGAAGGAAAGTAAAGGATTCCCAAAAACATGCTGGAGCAAAGTGATGATCATACCTGACCACTTAATTCGTGGCCTGAACAACAGCACAAGACCCGTTGTGCTTTACAGGAACGAATACGGCGATGTTGTTTATGGCTTTGTGCTGCGCCCTGATGAATTTGTAACCAGTGTGCAGCAGATGGCTGAAGCGCGGAAAACTGCCGGAATATCGGCTGTTGATGATGCTGATAATCCACTATAATCTATACACAGGTCTGAACAACCTGCTGAGAAACCACTGTGTCACCGGAGAAAACCGATGGCACAGATTCAACTACAAAAAGTTAGCCCCGAAACCCTGACCCCGGCAACGCCCGAGGCCAGCGAATTTCTGCAACGCATCAAAATCGGTGAGTGGATTCACGCCGACTTTAAGCGTGTCCGCAACTACCAGTTTCACAAACGCTTTTTCAAACTCCTTCAGCTTGGCTTTGATTACTGGACACCCACCGGCGGCGCTATTCTTCCTGAAGAGCAAAAGCTGGTTAACGGCTTCGTCGATTTTCTCTGCCGGCAGGTGGGCCAGCAGCATAGTGTTGCGCTTTCCGACGCCGCAGAACAGTACCTCGCTGATGCAGCCCATATTCGTACGCGTGATATTGCCCTGCTCAAATCCTTCGAAGCTTATCGCGAATGGGTGACCATTCAGGCTGGGTATTACACTGAGCACATTTATCCTGATGGCAGCCGCAACCGCCGGGCGAAGTCGATTTCCTTTGCCAAAATGGACGAAATTGAATTCCAGCAATTCTATAAATCAACGCTGAATGTACTCTGGAACTGGATCCTGTTCCGTAAATTCTCATCGCCAGCCGAAGTCGAAAACGTTGCTGCTCAGTTACTGGAGTATGCCGCGTGAACCTTAATCCATACTGTAAATCACTCGAAGCGCTGCGTAACCGTCAGTCTCACAAATTGAAAGAAGTCGGCGATCAGTGGCGTACACCAGATGCGATTTGGTGGGGAATAAACGCCAAATTTGGCCCGTTTTCACTTGACCTGTTTGCCGACGACCACAACACCAAATGTGATAACTACTACACCGCCGAAGATAATGCGCTGGTGCAGGACTGGTCCGCTCGCCTCGGATTCCTCGGTGGTGCCGCGTACGCTAACCCGCCATACAGTCGTGCTCAACAATTTGAAGGTGAGTACATCACGGGGATGGTGCCGATCATGCAGCACGCCGCTGCGATGCGGGAACTGGGCGGGAGGTATGTATTTTTCATTAAGTCAGCAACAAGCGAAAGCTGGTGGCCGGAGAATGCTGATCACATAGCCTTCGTCCGTGGCCGCATCAGCTTTGACCTTCCTGACTGGTACATTCCCGCAGAAGGAGAACCGTCTGAATCCTCTGCCGGTTTCGGTATGGCGATTGCGATATTCGATAAAACATGGACGGGCCAAGCGACGAGCTACATCAGCCGTGAAGAACTTGAATCCACAGGCCGCATGATCCTGACTCAGATACAGCGTGCGGCAATAAAGTTGGTCGGGGTGGCAGCATGAAAAAAGAACCCTGCATGTTTTGTGGATCACCAGCGACGCTATTGTGCGATGGGCGTCTCGGCTACCCACCGAAAGTTGTAGACGGACAGGAGTTCATAGACCCACTTCACCCATATACCTGCGATGCACCAATGTGCAGTAGCTGTACCATGCAGCAGGCCAGGATACACATATGCAGCCGCGGGAAGGGTTGCCAGATTGAAACAGTTGATCATTGCCCAATCTGCATTCGTGAACTCCCTGCCTATCCCCAGACGGTACGCCGCATTATTTATTCTCCAGGGCAAGGGATAACAATACGCCGCGCCCATTGGGCGGGATTCAGTAATGAATATCAGAACGGCCTGAAGCTGGAGCAGGGAGGCGGTCAACAATGTCTCGATCTGTGAATCTTCGCAAACAAGCCAAAGGCCGGGAATGCACAATTCGTGTGCCTGGTGTCTGTAACTTTAACCCGGAAACCAGCGTCCTGACTCATTATCGTATGCCGGGTTTATGTGGAACGGGGATTAAGCCTGATGATTTGGTAGCCGCTATTGGCTGCAATTGTTGCCATGATGCCGTAGATGGTCGAATCAAAACAGAATATTCCCGCGAAGAACTGCGGTTAATGCACGCTGAGGGTGTGTTTCGCACACTCACAATCTGGAAAAAAGAGGGTTTTATCTGATGGATCCGCAATTAATTGAATACGCCCGGATTGAGCTTACCCGCGCATTGATGGATAACTCAGGTAAAACGAAAGGGCAATTGCAGGCATTTTGTGAGCATCCACCAGCGGAGAAAGACCGCTGCCCGCGCAAACAGATCCACATGGTTGAGTTTGATGACGGTCGAAAGGTTAAGGCAGAGAACACGTCACTGTACGTGCTTGAGACACGTAGCCGCCGCAGGCCATTACCACCGATTAACGATTATGAGTTTGCCGGAGCACCGTGGCGCCGCGCAGTTAATTTCCTGCCAGAGTACGAGCAGGCTTGGCTAAAGTATTGCTACGGCTTCGATCTGACGTTCCGTTATCAGACGCTAATATGCGAGGTAATCTGGAACGGACATCAAAAATATCTACCGACTGGCCTGCTGAATAAAACTAAGAAGCGGTTAATTTCGCTTATCTGGCTTGCCGCGCAGGACGTTGCCGCCACGCGAAACAATGACACATACAAAGAGTACGCTGGAGCGGCGTTAGCCAGGTTGATGAGCGTAAACCCTTCAACATGGCTTCGCGTCTACGCGCCTCATTGGGCACACTTCAAACGTGCGTTCGACGAGCTGGATGTAGGAGCATTGCAGCACACTCTTGACCACCATTGCGAAGCCATTCCAGAAGAGGTTGAATGGACGCTATTGCAAAATGCAACGAAATAAGCCATATTTAGCGTAATTCTGATATTTTGCCAAAATTGTATAAACCCGCTTAATTGCGGGTTTTTTGCTTTGGATCCACATTCGCGCTACTTTCTGAAGGTACTATCGCCAAAATAGCTAAAAAGGTGAAATTATGCACGGTGAAGAGTCAGAGGCGCTTTATAACGAGATGTGCCGGATTGTGGGGGATGCGGTGTTTATTCTTTGTGATACCGACGTAGAAACGAAGAAATACAATATCGCAAATGCACTCAGGACGGCTTTATCTGGTGATCACGGTCATACTGAATACATGCGTAAAGCGATGGAAGCTGCGATAACTGTTCTGGAACGATAAGCACCATCAAAAATCTCAAGCCCTGGTATATGCCGGGGCTTTTTTGTATCTGCACCACACAGTGTTCTTATCATGCTTCCGATCGAAGGCATTATTAAGGCCGCTGACAGGTCATTTTGTGCAACGCCTTGCCCCGTTTCCGCTCCTGGATTTTCGGGGCTTTTTTATCACTCATGCCCGCTGATGTGGGTATTCAAATTAGGGGGCTATGGTGGGTGAACCTGTATCTGCCGTCACCGCTACGACGTTAACCCTGACCAGCGTTACTTTTGCTAGCCTCTTCGCTGATACTCCTGCCGGGGTTTATGTCGGGGCGTTTGCTGGTGCGGTTGTTTATGTTCTGTCATCGCAGGAATTGAGCAGGTTTGCGCAGGTCGGTTATTTCGTGGCGTCGTTTCTCATAGGCATACTTGGTGCCGATTTTACGACAGCGATCCTGAATGGAATGCTTGGTAAGCATCTTCCTGATGGAGTAACGATCGGTAACTGGCTTGGCGCTACTGTAGCGGCAGCGGTTGGTGTCTGCATTCTGATTTCGTTGCGGAAAATCGACCCCAAAACAATCCTGAGCCGTCTGATATCCGGGGGGAGTGGGGATGGTAACGTTAAATGAATTTCTCCTGATCGTTAATGCTCTCGCCTGCGCAGTCAGCGCAACAACCCTCGGTACATTCCAGCGCAAAGGGGCGAAACACAAACGTATTGGCGCGTTTCTGGCGTTAGTGCTGATCATCGCCTGTGGCTCAGTAACTATCCAAATTCTTACCGGTGAATATACCGTAGCAAATCCATCAGAAACGGTGATCAACGTAATGCTGACCATATTTATCGTTTCTGCAAAAGGGAATGTGATGCGTGTTTTTAACCGGAATGTAGCCAGTTCGGATAAATAGCTAAGGTAATTCAATGAATAAATCACAGTTTCAGAAGGCGGCTAATATCAGCGCCGAGTTAGCTGCGCGTTGGTTTCAGCCAATTGATGCGGCTATGGCAGAATTTGGCATAGCCTCCTCCGATGATCAGGCGATGTTTATCGCTCAGGTGGGGCATGAGTCTGGAGGTTTCACACGTATTGTGGAAAACCTGAATTATTCTGCTGATGGCTTAAAAGCAACTTTCGGGAAATATTTCCCCGGCGATACTGCTCAGCGATACGGCCGCACTGCTGATCATCCGGCGGATCAAAAAGCAATTGCAAATATTGTTTACGCCCACCGCATGGGGAATATAGCAGAAAGCGATGGCTGGAATTATCGCGGTCGCGGCCTGATTCAGATTACCGGACACGACAATTACCGGGATTGCGGCGCTGGCCTGGGTACCGATTTGCTACTGGTTCCGCAGTTGCTGGAGCAGGACGAATATGCGGCCCGTTCGGCAGCGTGGTTCTTTGCCTCAAAAGGTTGCCTGAAACGCAGTGGCGATATTACGGCAGTAACAAAAATCATCAATGGCGGTACCAATGGTCTTGATGACCGTAAAGCTCGCTACGAAAAAGCGAAATCGGTACTGGTATGAGTGCGCTGCTTGCCATAGCCGAGAAATACTGGAAGCCACTGGTGATCACGTTGCTGGTGGCTTTTTCGTTATGGCGTGCCTATAGCTTCGGTGTCGATTCGACAAATAGCAAATGGAACCTGAAATGGTCGCAGCGTGACCTGGTTGATTCTACCGCGGCGCTGCATGCTGAAGTCGCCGAACGAAACGAAGAACGGCGACGCCAGCAGGCGGCAGACGAGGAACGGAAACGTGCAGATGAGGAACTGGCAAAAGTACAGGCTGATGCTGACGCTGCTCAGCGGGCTGGTGATGGGTTGCAGCAACAACTCGCCACGCTACGCAGGCAGCTCGCAGGAAGTGAAACCGGCCGCATTTCCGCAATTGCAGCAGCAGGCGCGGCAAAAGCCGAGACCACAAGAGTGCTTGCCGAGCTGCTTGGCGAATCTGACAAAAGAGCGGGCATCTATGCAAAAGAGGCTGATGAACGCTATGCAGCGGGATCAAGCTGCGAACGAACCTACGACAAAGTGACAGGAACAAATAATGGAAATTAAGTTGGTCAAATACTGGAAAGTAGAGCTATTCGAGCAGCAGCCTAAATCTGTGATAACGCAAATGTTGGCGGAAAAAAGACAACCATTCTTTACCGGCTATTCAAAGGATCAGGTCAACCCGCAAAAACTTCACGGTAGCGAATTTATTTCTCTTGCCCCGACCCCTGATTCCTTGGAACTTCAAGCCATTCGGCTTTATCGAGTTGATGAAATCAAATGCAGCCCTGTCTACGAACAGGATGTGGACTCGTTTGCTGAAGCTTCAGAACCACTGATCAAATGGCTGGCGGAAAACGTTCATCCTCATCACTCGGTGATTGTTACGGCGACCCACGCAGAGTTGCTCCAGGGCGAAAAAGTCCATCGCACTGAAAAATTCCTACGCGATTGACATTACAGCAGGCATTTCCTGGAGTGCCTGCGATAATGCCAACCTGATCAACCATTCCCTATGACCCAAACCTATATCTGCGTCGCCAGCGGCCCGTCGCTGACGGCGAACGACTGCGCACAGGCCTCCGGCTCCGGTTACCCGGTCATTGCAGTTAATTCGAGCTGGAGGGCCGTGCCAGACTGTCGGCACATTTTCGCTGCCGATTTCACCTGGTGGGACCATTACCACGATTCGCTGGAAACCAGCGCCGAACTATGGACCCAGAGTAAACGGGCTCATGCCCGGTTCGGCGTGAAGCTTTTCACCCCATCAGACAATGGGCCGTTCAACTCCGGGCAGCGTGCCATTCAACTCGCCGCACACCTCGGCGCAGAGAGGGTGATTCTTCTCGGATATGACTGCACTTTGGTGAACGGCGCACACTGGCATGGGCGCCACCCGGCAACGATGCATAATCCGGTACCGCGCGAAGTAGGGCGCTGGCACACCGACTTTTCTTCTCTCGCTGGTGCTCTGCCGGGCGTGGAAATTATCAACGCGTCACGCGAGACCGCGCTGACTTGCTTTAAACGTTTACCACTTGAGGCGGCACTTTATGCCTGGAAAACTGTACTTCGACGGGATGCACGGCATCGGTGACAATATCAACCAGCGCTGCTTCATTAAGGCGCTGGTCAAGCAGGGAAAAGAGGTATGGCTGAGAACGCCACTTCCGGAAATTTACGCCGGGATCCCGAACCTGCATTTCGTGAAGGCCAATACGCCATTGCGCACGCAGCGTAAGAACGAGCAAAGCACATCGGTGAGATTTGAACCTGAACCGCCAGGCATCCCCCGTCAGCGCATTTTTTACGGCAATGGCCATCTTCAGGCCGGGAGCATATTCGACGCAATGCAACAGCAGTTTGGCACTCGGCCGGCAGCGATGGATTTACCGCATTATCATGCGCCGGATATTCCGGTACCGGACGGTAAGCCAATAGCCGTTATACGTCCCACCACAGAACGTACTGAGTGGCACAATGCCAGCCGCGGGCCGCTGAACAAATATGTAGATGAAGTTTCCCGGTTACTGGCGATACGTGGTTTTCATGTTCTCAGCATTGCAGATAACGAGCCTGGTCTGGAGTGGATACCTGATCTGGAACCTTTCGCGCATCGGAAACTGCATGATGGCCAGCTTTCTATCACGCAGATGCTGGCGCTGGTGGAAAGGGCCGACATAGTGCTTACGGGTGCATGTGTCGTTATGCACGCTGCGCTTGCTTACGGTAAACCGATGATCTGCTTGCAGGGCGGCAATGGCGGCAATAATCACCACTCTAAAGTTACCGATCCCCGTTGTATGGATTTATCCCGCGCGTTGTTTGTATACCCGGATAACTATTGCCGGTGCCAGGAGATGAAACACGCTTGTGACAAAACAATCAGCGGGCTTTTTTCACGGGTGCAGTCATTTATCGAAAACGTCTACCAGGCATCACGAAAGCGAGTGGCCGCATGAAGTATTTCTCTGAGCAAATCAAACACGGCCTGGCTTGGTTGCCTGAATTGGGTATTGGTCGTTACCCGGTACCGAAAGCCCATCGACCGTACGATGAAGATTATTTTTCACGATACCAGCAACTGGCCGATACCGAACTCGGTAGAGAGTTGACTGCGGCGCGGATCCAGTTAGTTTCGCGACATTACAGCGGTGTTGTTCTGGATGTTGGCATCGGTGCGGGGCAATTTGTTGAAGCGCGGCCGGATACCAAGGGATTTGATGTAAATCCTGCGGGCGTTGAGTGGCTGAAAGCGCGAGGACAGTGGGCGCATTTATACCATGACCGATATCCGGCGCTGACGTTCTGGGATTCCCTGGAACATATCGATCGGCCAGAGGTTGCCATCGCTCGGGCGGAAAAATGGGTATTTGTTTCAGTACCCATCTTTGAGGGCGCAGAGCATGTACTGCGGTCCCGTCATTTCCGCCGTGATGAGCATATCTGGTACTGGACTCATGATGGACTCATAAAGTGGTTTGCGGCCAACGGATTTAAGCTGGTGGAGCACAACAACCGCGAGAGCGAGCTTGGTCGTGATGGCATTGGTAGCTATGCCTTTTGCCGGATTTAAAACAGCAGCCACTACAGGGTGTCATTACGATGGTGCCCGATAGTGATTGTTAAAGCCGTAATGGTACCCGCCGCGCACCCAGCGCATTGATCGTTACTGCTTTTTTATCAGAGAGCGGAGATATGACCGAGAAACTGAAAATCGTCTATCGACCGTTAAAGGATTTAACCCCATATGCTCACAACGCCCGAACGCATGACGATCGGCAGGTGTTGCAGCTTGTGGCGAGCATTGAGGAGTTTGGCTGGACGAACCCGATACTTATTGATGAATGCGGCGAAATTATTGCCGGGCATGGCCGGGTACTGGCCGCCGAGCAGATGGGAATTGCTGCCGTTCCCACAATTACACTTTCAGGGCTCACTGACGCACAAAAGGCGGCATACCGGATAGCTGATAACCGGCTTCCGCTGAATGCTGGCTGGAATGGTGAGCTACTTAAACTGGAAATTGAGGCATTGCAGGACGTTGAGTTTGACGTCGGGCTTCTGGGATTCAGTGATCTGGAATTGGGGGATATCCTGGGCGTTGAGCCAGACGATCCGAGAGATCATTGGGTGGGAATGCCGGCATTTGACCAGGAGAACAACAACGGAGTCCGGCAGCTTATCGTGCATTTCGAAACGGACGCTGACGTTGCGCTGTTCGCTCAGCTTGTGCAGCAGCAGATCACGGCAAAAACGAAATATATCTGGTACCCGGAGCATAAACGGGAATCCACGGTGAATAAGGCATACATCAGCGATGAATCCTAATTACCCGATTTATATCGTCAGTAAAGGCCGGGCAGATACGCGCATGACGGCGAAAGCGCTGGAACATATCGGTGTCCCGTATCACATCGTGATCGAGGAAACAGAATATGACCAGTACGCCGCGGTCATTGATGCGAAAAATATTCTGGTGCTCGATAAACAATACCAGCGTGACTATGACACCTTTGACGATCTGGGGCTGACAAAAAGTGTCGGCCCGGGAGCTGCGCGAAATTTTGCGTGGGATCACTCGATTGCCAACGGGTACGCCTGGCACTGGGTAATGGACGACAACATCCGGCATTTTTTCCGCCTGCATAAAAACAAGCGGATCCGTGTGGGTGACGGAACCATTTTCCGCTGTATGGAGGATTTTGTGCAGCGGTACGAAAACGTGGGGATGGCTGGGCCTAACTATGCCATGTTTGCTCCGGAGAGGGATAAGCAACCGCCATTCGTTACCAATACCCGCATTTACTCCTGCAACCTCATTCGTAATGACCTCCCGTTTCGGTGGAGAGGGCGTTACAACGAGGATACGGATTTATCGCTGAGAATGCTGAAGGCGGGATGGTGCACGATTCAGTTCAATGCGTTCCTGCAACAGAAAATCCAGACGCAAAAAACAAAGGGTGGAAACACTGCTGAGTTTTACGCGAAAGAGGGTACGTATAACAAAAGCAAAATGCAGGTTGAGATGCACCCCGATATTTCCCGTATGACGTACCGCTTTGGGCGTGTCCATCATTACGTTGATTATCGGGGATTCAAAAAACTGCGCCTTCGCCTGAAAGAGGATATTGAACTGCCTGCCGGCACTAATGACTACGGAATGGTACTGCATATCAAATCGTAGAGGTGCTTATGTTCGTTCGTGAAAAAGTAGAGGCGTTGGCCGCCCGTCGTCTGACGGAACAGCAGATTGCAGACGTGCTCGATATTGATATGGACGAACTGAGGCAGGACAGGGAGAGGTTAGCGCTATTTCGCGAGGCCATCCGTATCGGGACGGCTAAAGGCGAGGCCGAATTGCGAGGGGCGTTATACAAACGCGCCCGTAACGGTGACGTATACGCCTATAACGAGCTGATGAGACTTTCGCGCAGTAAGGACAGTGATTGATGAGCAAACCCGACTGGAAGGCGCTGCAATCTCAGTTTGCTGCCGCTCACGCCAGTACGGGTATAAAGCTGAAAGACTGGTGTGAACAGCAGGGATTGGTTTACGACACAGCCCGCCGCTACATAAAAAAGTCTGCGCAGAATAATGCGCAAAAAAAAACTGCACAGGTAGTTGCGCAGAATCCTGATAAAGCTGCTCCAGAGCAGGGAATGGGAAAAGGGAGGGCAGTAAAAAACTGCGCAAAACCTGATCCCGAAAGATCCCCTTTTTGCGCAGATCTATCGGATAAAGAAAAACTGTTCGTTTCCTACTATCTGGAGTGCCGCAATAAGTACGAGGCATACCGGAAGGCAGGTTATACCGGAGGCGACAGAAACGCCCGAATGCTGTATCGCAAGCCAGCGGTGGCGAGAGCCATTAACCAGGGCATTGAGCAGTTAACCGAGCAGGCCATATTAAACGCCCAGGATATTCTCAGGCACTGGCATGAAATAGCGATTGCCGATCCCGGCGAGATTTCTCAGATGCGCCGTGTGTGCTGCCGTTACTGCTGGGGATTCGATAACCGTTATCAGTGGATTGATGAAACCGAGTATGACAAGGCCGCCGCCAAAGCAGCGAATGACAGCAAGCCGCCGCCGGATCAGTCAGGTGGATTTGGTTTTGTGGCTAACGACGACCCCAACCCTGATTGTCCTAAATGCGCAGGTGAGGGCATCGAAGATGTTTTCCTTGCTGATACGCGGGATTTAGTAGGCCCGGCTCGTCGTCTTATCGCCGGGGTGAAGAAAACTAAATTCGGCATCGAGGTCATGACGCGTGACCAGGACGCTGCACTGAAAAACCTTGCAGCTTTCCACAATCTGGCCTCCAGCGAACAGGATAGAGAACTTCGGTTACTCGAAATCGAACGTGTCCGCCTGAGCAATGAAAAAATCAAAGCCGAAATCGAAAACCTCCGTAATGGAGCGAACGGTAACGAGCAGATCATTATTCACAATTCGCTGAAGCCGCCAGGCGCTGAATAAGCAGGGTGTATCGTGGCGGAAATATTCTTACCGGAATTGCATTCCGAGCAACTACGCGTCTGGACGGCAGGATCTGAGCACAGATACAACGCGATTCGTTGTGGCCGACGGTGGGGCAAAACAGTAATGCTGGTTGATATAGCGATAAGCTATGTCACCAATAAATTTGTAATACCTGGTACCAAGAGATCTATAGCCGGTCGCGTGGGGATTTTTACCGCGCAATATCGTCAATATCAGGAAATCTTTGACGAGTTAGTCGAATACCTTAAGCCGCTGATCAAAACGCAGTCTCGCAGTGAGAAGCGAATTCTGTTGAAGAATGGCGGCAAGATAGATTTCTGGGTTACTGACGATAACAAACTGGCAGGCCGTGGCCGTAAATATCATTGCGTCCTGATCGATGAAGCTGCGTTTACCAAATCACCGGAAATGCTGGAAGAAATCTGGCCCCGCGCTATCAAGCCAACGCTGGTGGATTATCGTGGCCGCGCCTGGGTATTTTCCACACCTGACGGTATTAACGATCAGAACTTTTTCTACGCCATCTGTAACGACCCGGCTCACGGCTTCCATGAGCATCATGCACCGTCTTCATCAAACCCTCACCTTCCGGCAGATGAGCTGGCGGAGATAGAGCGAACTACAGACCCCCGTGTATGGCAGCAGGAATTTCTGGCCAAGTTTATCGACTGGTCGAAAGAAGCGTTGCTGGACGTGAATAAACTGCTGGTGGATGGCCTGCCCGTCGATATGCCAACTACCTGCGACATGATCTTCGCGGTGGCTGATACCGCACTGAAAGGCGGTACCGAAAACGACGGCACCGGGTTCGTTTACTTCGCTTATGAAGAAACCTACTCAGAACCGCGGCTGACCATCATTGACTGGGATGTGACGCAGATTAAAGCGTCGTTACTCCCGGAATATATGCCGGGTGTTTACAACAACCTCGAACGGCTGGCGAAGATTTGCCGCCCCCGTCATGGGAGCCAGGGCGTTTTCATGGAAGACGCTGCAATGGGTGCCATCCTCAACCAGAAAGCCGAAACCGAAGAATGGGATATGAAGCCCATAAAATCGGTATTGACCTCTAAGGGGAAAGACGAAAGGGCAGTTTTGGCGTCCGGTCATCACTGGCAGGAAAAAGCAAAGATCGCCAAACCTGCTTTCGATAAAACGGTCGAGTTTAAGAAAAAGACCGCTAACCACCTCTGGCGCCAGATTGCCGGTTTCCACCTGGCCGACCCGAAAGCGCATAAACGCGCTGATGACCTTTTCGACTGCTACACGTACGGCCTGATCATCGCGTTCGGGAACTACGAGGCACTGTAAACAGGGACTTCTGTAATGGCAGAAATTCAGATCAATACCAACCTTAGCTCTGAGCTAATGCAGATACTCGATAGCGACGCTATCAAGCCAGGTACCGATGTTGGCTATAACACCTGCAAGCTGCTCTGGCAGTTCCATCCCCTCGGCGGGAAGCTGGTGGAAAAGCCGATCAACATGGCGATGTGCAAACCGCGCTCCTATAACGTCGAAACGGACCCGGATGAACGTGTTGTTCGCCAGTTTCGTGAAGTGTGGGAGCGTATGGGGCTCAATGAGAAGATAAAGAATCTTTTTTACGTGTCCCGTTGTTATGGTGCTGCCGCGATCGGTGTGGGGACGGATGGCGTGACGTGCAAAGACCCGCTACCGACTTTTGGGCTGAGAGAAGAAGACGTTTATATCAACGTCTGGGATCCGCTTAATGCTGCCGGCAGCATGGTCACCGACCAGAACCCGAATAGTCGATTCTTTCAGCAGGCGAATGCAACGCTGAAAATAGCGTCAAAAAGCTGGCATCCATCGCGCACGCTGAAAATATTCAACGGCACACCGATTTACCTCGAATACCAGAACTCAACGTTCGGCTTTACTGGCCGCAGCGTGTTTCAGCGTGTTCTGTACCCGATGAAGTCTTATATCGGAACGATGGTGGCAAACAACCTTGTGGCTAAAAAAGCGGGCGTGCTTGTCGCCAAAACCGAACAGAACGGCTCGGTAGCCAGCGGCATCATGGCGGCAGCCACAGGTAAGAAAAGGGAAAACGTCAAAATCTCGGAAAATGAAGGGGTGCTCAGTATTGGCACGAAAGACGATATCGAATCGTTGAACCTTCAGAACATCGATAAAGCGCTCTCTACAGCCCGCGACAACATTATCAGCGACATTTCGGCTGGTAGTGATGTTCCCGCAATCCTTATCAAAGAGGAAGCATTTTCCAATGGGTTCGGGGAGGGGAAAGAGGATTCCAAAGCCATCAGCCAGTATGTCGATGGTGTTCGTCAGGTTATCGAGCCGGTTATGGACTACTTCGAACGCTTGGTGCGTTACATCGCCTGGAATGAGGATTTCTACACCTCTTTGAAGAACGATTATCCGGACATTATCACCGAGGATTATCAGACAACTTTCAGGATGTGGGAGCGTGAGTTTGATGCGGGCTGGCAGGAGCTGGTGGAAGAGTCGCCGGATAAGCGCAGGGAGAGCGACAGCAAGGTTGTACAGCAAGCCGGTGCATTGTTCTCAATCATGGCGCAACAGCTTGATCCCGAAAACAGGGCGATGGCGGCAGAGTGGTTGGCCAGCGTGACCAACGCCACCGAAACCTACGGTGATTCGCCAATGATCATCGACAAAGAAGCCCTTTCGAAATACCAGCCACCACCACCGCAGGATCCGAATAATGGCGGACAAACGAACCAGCCGTACGAAACTGAAGAGGAAACCTAAAACCCTCTACGAAGTGCTGACCGATGCGATTAATTATTACGTTGATAACGGATGGGATAGCCAGAAATCATTGCTTTCCTGGTGTCAGAAACTACGGGTGGCAGCCAGTCGGGAATCACCCAGCGATGATGTAACACGTAAGCACCTCACCTCTATTTACAGCCGCCTCGTTGTTCACGGTGGCGCTTTACGGGACCAGCCTCCAGACGGACCCAAACAAATCACCCTCGACAAGATTAAGCCAGAACTCCGTAAGGAGCTTGATCGGCGAATCTTTGCCAGCGCCAACCTTATCAAACTGAACCGTGAGCAGGCTATTGAACGTACTGTGCAGCGTTTTCAGGGGTGGGTAACGTCTATCCCTCCGGACGGCGTGAGCGAGATTGATAAAAACGCGCAGAAATCGACTATTCGGAAATCAGTCACCGATCTGGATTTCATCAGTCGCCGGGTGGCAATCGACCAGGGGCATAAACTCGCGAGCAACGTGAAATACCTGCTTTCCGTTCAGGGTGGCGCTATCGCGTTTCGCTGGCATTCCAACTGGCGTCGGCCTGGCTACGACTATCGCGTCGATCACAAGCACCGCGACACGCTTATTTACCTGATCCGCGACTCCTGGGCGGTACAGCAGGGATTGATTAAGCCCGAATACGGTTATTACGACGAAATTACCGCTGCCGGCGAAGAGCCATTTTGCAGTTGTCAGGTGTTTCCGATTTATGCCCCGCAGAAATTACCTGTCGAGTTTTTAACGGAGAAAGGAAAACGTGAATTTAACCGAGCTTGAATTAGCACAGCGAATACGGGACGGCACAGCGCCTTCTCCGATGAAGTTTTCGAACATGTGGCTGGTCAACCTGCGCATTACTGGAACCGGGCTGGCGTACCGGACAGGGCTGAAAGAACACGTATGGCGCGACCCGAATCTCTACCTTAACGATGCATTTCTTCAACGCTGTAACGGGTTGCCCGTTATCACTAATCACCCTGATAAAGCTGTCCTGACGGAGCAGGATTTTACCGAGCGAATCGTCGGCTCGGTGATGTTGCCATACATCCGAGGGGATGAAGTCTGGGCGGTTTGTCGCATCTACATACGGGACATCGTTGAACAGATCGTGAAGGAAACTGTTTCGACCAGTCCTTCAGTCGTATTTAACAACGCATCAGGCAATGTGGAAGTAATGGATGGTGACACGAACTTCCTTATCGAAGGCGTGCCTTTCCTGCTCGATCACATCGCTCTGGTAACAGAGGACCACGGCTCTTTGGGAGTGTGGGACAAAGACAAGATCCCCACAGGGGTCGAGGTTTCTAACAAAGGTGACATTGATATGGACGAGAAAATGCTCGAAAGCATCGTCGCGAAAGTAGTTGGCGATGCATTAGGCGGCGTGAATAAGGGATTTGAAACGATCTCTGCACGCATGGATTCGCTGGAATCCGGCATTAAAGCCCGCGCTGATGCGGAAGAAGCGGAAAAGAAAGAGGCAAAGGAAAAAGCCGATCAGGAAGAGCAGAAAAAGGCAGAGGAAAAAGCCAAAGCGGATGAAGCCGAAGAAGAGCAGCGAAAAGCTGATCAGGCCAAGGCTGATGAAGAAAAGGCCAAAGCTGAGGAGGAGGAAAAAGCCAAATCTGACTCTGACATGACTGAGGCCAGGGTTAAAGCTGACTCCGCTTACGTTGCGTGTGGCAAACAGGCACCTACTCCATTTTCCGGGGAAAAAGCGCTGGATTACCGCAAGCGCGTACTGATGGGAATGCAAAAACACTCGGAAAAGCATAAAGACGTGAACATTCGCGCAATTGCGGATTCTGCGACCCTTTCTGTTCTCGAAGAGGCTATTTACGGCGAAGCGCGGAAATCCATCGAGAATGAAATGAACAACACTCTGGGCCAGTTACACCAGCGTGTTCGCATGGATGAAGCAGGTCGTCGCATTACTGAATACCAGGGCGATCCCAACGTCTGGTTAGCAGCATTCAAAACTCCGGGGCGTCGCCTCGTCAAAATCAACACTCCAGGGAGCATGAACAACCATGGCTGATATTAATTTCGACCCGTTCAAAACACAGGGTTCATTTGCCGGCAGCTTTAACGTCGAATCGCGTGGCCTGACTCAGGGTGACGCGCAGGACGACCCTGCGATCCGCCTGCAACTTTGCTCCGGTACTCTGGATAAAAACCTCGATGCGCCCGTATGGGGCGGTATTGGTGTGGTTGAGTGCGTTTCCACTGTCGCGGAAAACGTAAGCGGCTCAACCATCAAAAAAGCAACAGCTTCGGTCTGCAATGCTTTTACCGTGTTCAACCAGGCGTACCACGGCATCACGACTGCCAGTAACCCGGTACCGCTTTATCTGGCTGGTGGTTCGGTTCACTACTATCGCGTCGGTTCAGGTGCGCGTATTCCATTGCCGATCAGCGCAGCAGTCGCGGCGCTTGCCACCGGTGATGATCCAGTCGGGGCTGATGGTTTTGTCTGGGATATGACGGAAAACTGCGTGGATGTGTATTCCAGTGGTTCTTCCTCTAACCCAAAAGTGAACATCAGCCTGTTGATGGTTTCCCAGCAGAGCAACCTGACAGTGAAAAAAGAAACCAGCGGCAACGTGGTCTGGGAAAACGGCAAGCCTTGTGGCCTGTTCTTGATTTAAGGAGTTATTAATGAGCGCATTCGCACCAGCGATTACCACGGTATCGCCTTCCATGATGCAGCCGGATATTGTCATGCAGTACAGCATGGCTTCCGGCGCATTTGAAATCCTCCCGGGCGGCGCACCTTCTGCTCGTATCGGTTCAAGCGATCTGGTTGTGTACCAGAAATATCTTCGTGCAACGACTCAGGCTCATGTCGGCCAGTCACTGCCGGGCCAGTTACCGTCTGCGAGCATCGTTCCGAGCTATGACCAGATGATGACTTACCGCATTTCGACCCGTTCTCAGTACAGCTATCTCGATACTGATGCGGCAAGCCGTTGGGGTTATTCACTTAACAGCGGTCTGCAACTTGCTAACCGTCAGGGTCACGCGCAGCAGCTTCGCAACATGCTCATTTATGGTGTGAAGGCATCCAACAACGAAGGGATCGCCAACTCACCAAATGCGACCACGGTAAACCTCGGCAGCGATAGCCAGGGCAACGATTCGTACACCACCTGGGACTCCGGTGAAATGGCGAAGTTTGTCCTCGGTCTGATTGCCGATCAGAAAACCCGCATGATGTTGCTGGGGCAGGCGCTGACCACCGTTGTTCTGTGCCCTCAGCGGTTCATGAAGGCGCTGGAATGGACTGGTGTTGTTGAACTGACCAGCTATCAACGCCCGGGTGGCGGTACTGAAACTGTCGGTACCATGATTAAAAATATTGCCAACGGTGCCAGCGGTGATGATGTGATCTTCTGTCAGGACGACACGCTGATTGGTAAAGGTGCCGGAGGTACCGATCTTATTATCGTGACCAACCCGGAACTGGTTGTGCCTGAGGCACGTCAGGAACTCAACACCAACATTTTCGCGACTCTGATGCCGAACCAGAAGGCTGTGAACGTGATGTTCTGCGACGTTGCTGCGCCGACTGAAATCCCGTCACCGATGCCGGATGGAGGCATTACCACGCTGTACACCATGCGCTCAACGCCTGGCTGGAACTTCCGTTCTGAAGGCGTGACGCTGCTTTCTGCGAAATACGCGTAATACCCTCGTTGTTTTAACTGGTGGATTTGGGGAGATAACACTCCCCATTTTTTTGAGGAAAATTCATGAAACTTTTTATCGCTAACTGCTCCCGTCAGGCTCATACGTTCAACTACAAACTGCCGGAAAAATCACAGTCCTTTGGTGTGACGATCCCCGCTGGCGGCCAGCACATGATCGATAACCAGTCTGACGTTATTCACCACATCATCAAACAGCATGAGCCGTATGGTTTCCAGCGCTGCGACAAAGTGGACAAAACATTTTCTGGCATCTGCTATTCCATTGATAAGCCGCTGACCGTTGGGCGTATCGAAGAGAATGCGGAGCAAAAAACCGAAAATCTCGACGATATGTCTCAGGCTATTCTTGAGGCTAACGCCGTGTCGATGAGTAATGCTGTTGATAAAGCTGTCATGCAGAGTGGCGAAACGCCTAAACCGGGTGAAGTTGTCGTTGAAATAACCGGTGAGGCCGTCAACGTTGAACAGGATAACCCACCGAAACTGAATAAAACGGTAAAGGTACAAAAATAATGACCATTCGCCCGACGTTTGAGGGATACCTCGCATTCGTTCGTGGCGTGATGGGCGTACCTGAAACAGCTATTTCCGATGATGATCCCACGCTGAAATGCTGTTACTGCTCGGCACTTGAGCTTATCCCGAAAAATCTGGGGCTGGAGTGCCTGCCCATTATCTACACGAACACCGTTTATAACGCTGGTGGCTCGCTTTTGCTGCGTTATGGCCCCGGTGATTTCTTCATTGAACAGCGAAAAAAGCTGGGTCTGAATACGCCAGTGTACGGGCTGGTTAATTCCGCTGCCGATCAGGGAACATCGGGTTCAATGGCTATCAGCGATGCGCTCAATAATCTGACACTGGCCGACCTGATGATGATGCAGGATCCGTATGGTCGTCAGGTTATTGCGGTACTGATGGAAATGGGTCCGCTTTGGGGGTACACGCCGTGAAAGTCTGTCTGGGTGTCATTGATATGCCGTATGACTACGGCGACACGTCGGCTACCACGTTTGAAGTCGCTGAAGAACTTCAGGACAGGTACCAACTCTTCACCCATTTTTTTGAAACGCACTCTGACGAGATTTGCGCCGAGGTGGGCGAAGCTGTTGCTTATTCGCTTATCAATCACATCCAGCATGGTGCGCCGTTAACTCAGGGAGAATTGCTCGGGGAAACTATGCAGCAGTTCAACATTTTTCTCGAACGCGAGGAAATGGCAGGGTTAGCTGTAGATGGTGTGCCGACACAGGCCGCGCTGGAAGGTAAAAACTCGCGCCTGAAGCAGGAGAAGGGGCCGCGTCGCCCGTCCTTCATTGATGGCGGTCTATTCAAATCATCTTTTGTTGCATGGATAGGTGACGATGCCGAGTCTTGACGAATTAGCCGAGCAGACCGGGAGCCAGTTATCAGGTGTATTGCAGTCAGCAGTCGAAACAATATCGTCAGGTCAGGAAATTAATTTCACTCTTTATGTGAAACAGGTTTTACCGCTTGATGGTTTTGTTTACTGGGTCAACGCTGCAATCGTAAACCCGGATGAATTGGCCCGGTTAGGGCTTACTGATAGCCCATTAACCTGCACGATAAAAGGGAGCCTGCACAGGCAGGTTGTTACTGAGCAGAACGATACAACGTCCCGCGACGTAAACAGTATTATTTTCACGCCAATTGAGAAAATAGACGATTTCAATATCCAGGATCCGAACTCTGTATATCTCGGTGAATACGATGGTACGCAGTTCGCATTTTCACGGATGGAGAGTCGTTATACCCAGGCTGGCATTTTTCATTACCGGGGAACGGCGATCCTGCCAACGATGCGGTCGCAGATAATAGATGACCCTGATGATATAAGTACTGACCTGGTGCTTTCTAACAGCATTCCTGTCTGGTTGTCGTTCAAGCAGTTTGCAACGGTATACCCCTCATTTCTCGTGCCATCAAATCTACGACCTCCATACATCGCTGTCGATGTATCGCGAACCGTAGCGCTTCAGGTTGCGCAGAAAACTTTAGACGGCCAACGCTATCAGTTTTCGCAGGACCAGGTGCGGGTAACGCTCTACGGATTCAACAACGAACAGGCGCTTAATTTTCTGGATTATGTCGTGGAAAAGGCGCTCTGGGATGAGCAATTCGGGATCACGAATATGCCAATTGTTCAGGATGCAAAGGCTAATCAGGTCGAAATTAACGCGCTGGCGAAGAAAAAAACCATCGACTTCGAAGTGAACTATTACCAGGGCACTACGCGGGACATTTCGCAGCAACTTATCAAAGAAGTCATTTTTAATTACGAGGTTAAATAATGGGATACAACATCGTCACCGTTAACGTCTCGCAGACGATTGGCGCTACGCCGTCAAATCTTCAGCAGATGTCGGCCATTTTATCCTTTGGCGCCACATTGCAGGAGCCAGGAAAACCGGTGCTGCTCACTCAGGATTCAGATATTACTGATCTTGTTAAAACCCCAATCGGTACTTTATCGGCAGAAAATTCTTCATATGGCTCTGATTTCACATTGACGCTTCCGCAGGGAGTAACTATCGACCGTGTGCCGGGCAGCGAAATTGAAATTACTATTTCTGGCTGCTCTCCATCAGTGTGGAATGGAACCTATACAGCAACGCTTACCCTGACAGGGATGCTGACCTGGACAGATAGCGGTTCAACACTTGATGGTTCACCCACCACGGTTGGGCAGTTTTCGTTGGCCAGTAGTGAGCTGCTGGTTACCGCGGTCGAAGCTTTCTTCGCTCAGGGTAGTTCTGTTGGTACTTATTTGCTGGAACTCGGTTATCAAAACGATGTTACGGGGGATGAGGTCGATGCGCTGAAGGCATATATGCAGGAACCTCTGAAGCGTTTCTATGCGTATCTGGTGCCGGAGACGTGGAAAGGTGATGCTGACTTTATCACGCTGGCGAAACTGTATACCGCGAATGACGCAAAGCAGTATTTCTTCGTTCTGGAAGACACCCCAGACGATACAAATTACGTCACGCCGTACAGCAGCATTAAGTCGATTGTCGCAATGGCAGACGACACTTATCCAACTACGAACGCAGCAGCGGCCGCAATGTGGAATTTTGTTTCTGCCTCGCCTTCTGAAATAAATAAAGTTCCTCCGATGGCCTTCCGCTATTTGCAGGCGGTCAACGCGAATCAGGCCAAAAACAGCATTCTCACTACGATGGTTGAGCAAAATATCAACTACGTCGATACCGGCGCGGAAGGAGGGATCTCCAACACCATTCTGGTTAAAGGGGTTACCAGCGACGGTAACGATATGACGTACTGGTATAGCGTGGACTGGGTGCAGATCAACGTCGATATGGCGCTGGCTAATGAAGTGATCAACGGCAGCAACAACCCGATAAACCCGCTTTATTACAACCAGGACGGCATTGACCGACTTCAGCAGCGTGCTCAGGGTGTTTTCAATACCGGCGTCGCATACGGTTTGGTGAACGGGCAAACACCGGTTAATGCGGTTCCATTTAAAACCTACGTCAAAAATAACCCGAACGATTACGGTATCGGTCGTTATGCAGGACTTTCTGCAACCTATACGCCAATGCGTGGTTTTACCGCAATTATTTTCAACATTAACGTGACCATGCAGCTTTCTTAAAAGGAGTTGAACCGTGCCAAATCCAATGATCCCCGTTGGCGTACTTAACCGTGTCCGCGCCAGCATTAAATTTACTGACCACTCGGAACTGAACGTTTCAGCGTCTTATCTGGCGAAAGAAGGCGTTGAACTTGTATTTCAGGGGAATATGACTGATTTCCTGCCGGCAATGACCGGGGCAGTACAGTCGCCGCAACCTTACATGATTATGCAGGCAAAGGTTCACCTGCTGCGTAGCCAGGCACTGGGGGCGCAGTACAAAACCCAATGGGAGGCCAATACAGCGATCGGTGATGCGAAAGTCTACTCAGACAGCAGCACATTCGGTGATTTTGAGGTGATGAATACAGCGATCACAAACGTCCAGGATATGTCTTTCGCCGGTGGCGAGCCGGGTGTGGCCATCACCATCACTGGCACTTATTACATCAACTCAGAAATGTGGGATATCTGATGAAAATTGCGCGAAATATGAATTTTGTATTGCCTGTTGAGACAGAAATGGGGGCGGGTTACGTTCATTCTGTACCGATCTCCAAAGAGGTCTATCGCCAGCATTTTTACATTCTTAGCAAAACCTTCGCAGCTATTTTTTCTGAAGGGCTTGGCGTGGTGGCTGGTCCTCGTGTTGCGTATCTTATGCTGGAGAAAATCTGTAAGGACCTGGGCGTATGGGATAACGCCGAGGGAGTTAAAAATACGCTGGTCACAGAGATTATTCGTCTTTCTAATCTGGTCTATCCCGTAGAGGGGAAAGGATGGGATACCGTGCCTCTTGATGTTGCTATCGAGCGGGATGTTATCGATCTTGATGAAGCGATCGGTGAGTTAGTTTTTTTTACATGCGTCTCGTCGATAAACAAGCCTCCACAGGCGAAAGCGGTGATGGAGCAGGTCGCTGGTGTGTGGGGCAGTGCAATTACGTCATTGAGTCTTACGGACTGGATTGCTTCGTTGCAGACATCGACGCCTGTCGCCAGTTCTGGCGTGACGGGGAGCACGTTATCAGCGACATCCTCGACCACTGCGCAGGAACAGGATTCCCTGAAATCTGGACAAATACCGGAATAGAACTGAAAACAGCGGCTCAGTTGCGTGAGCTGCTGAAATTCAAGCAGCCGAGAGGGCTTTTCTGATGGCGGGAAACCAGCTACCGGTTCTCACGCTGGATTTCAGTGATGAAAAAATCCAGCAGCTAAACGAGATCGCCGATAAATTTAAGAATGCGTTGGGTATCGGTCCTGGCGGATTGCCAGTCCCATCGGCACCACCACCAGCAAAACGGCCACCTGATAACGTGCCGGAAGCTGGTAAGAAACCAACCGGTGATACCAGCTTTGACAAGTTTTTAAAGAACCTCAACAAAGAGGCTCAGGGCACGCTCAAAACGTTCACCCTCATAAATAAAACCCTCGGTGCTACCACCAATACGCTGAAAGGACTCTTTACCACCACAATCTCCTGGGGCGCGAAACTTGCCGCTATCAGTGTGGCCGGGCCGTTTGGATACGGCTATATGGCTCATAGAGCTACTGAGCAGTACAAATCGTCTCAGGGGCTTGGTGTCAGTACCGGTCAGATGCAGGCCGCGCAAAACGTCTATGGTTCGCGATTTTCCGGCACCAGCACAATTATGCAGGCATTGGCAGCGGCGCAAAATGATCCGACCAACCCGCAATATGCAGGATTGATGAGCCTGGGGATAAATCCTCAGAATGGCGCTGCTGCGAACTTGCCGGTATTGATGGAGCGCGTAGCTGGTTTACTTAAGCAGTACAAGGGGACTGGTGTATCTCAGACCGTGCTCAATAGCCGCAGCCTTGGTGGCATCGTTGATGTTGCGACCGCCAACCAGTTACTGGCGAACAGTGACCGGCTACCTGAACTGAGTAAACAGTATCAGGCCCAGGCGAATCAGCTTGATCAGAATATGGGGGGAGGCACCCAGCAGAGTTATCAGGATCTATCAGCAAAATTTGCCTACAACGCTGACCGGATAGGGAATTCATTTCTTAAGGCACTGGCAAAACTCAGCGGCCCGATTGGACTTATTTCCGACAACCTTACCAGCAGCATTGATAAGTTTCTTAATGGGAAAAACGGCAAAGCGCTGTTCGATACACTGGCTAGTGGTTTGCAAAAGCTTGGAAATTGGCTCGGTAGTGATGATTTTCAGACTGACCTTGAGACGTTTGCTGATTGTGTGAAAACCATAATTTCGGCACTTGGACAAGCCATTAAGTGGATCGCGGGTAACGTTCCTGATGTGAATCTTAATGGGGCTGGTGTTGGGGCTGACGGAGCTAATCCTGCTTTTGTGGCGTTTGGTAATAAATATCTCGGTGGAAATCTTCCGGGTGCTAACCCGCTTACAAACCAATATACCGGTGAATATTTCAAGCAGGACGATGTTTATACGAAATACCAGATGCCTGATGCGATGAAGGCAAACGTACAGACATTCGTGGAGGCAGCAAATAAAACTGCGAATCTTCCAAATGGCTTGATGTCTGCCATCGCTCAGAAAGAATCTTCATGGAATCCGTTAGCACTTAACAAATCCAGTGGTGCCGCAGGTCTATTCCAGTTCATGCCTGGTACCGCAAAAGCCTATGGCCTAGAAGGGGATGATGTCTATGACCCGAACAAGTCAACGGTAGCTGCTGGCCGTTATCTGAATGATCTGAATAAGCGGTACAAAGGTGATGTTGCGAAGATGCTCACCAGCTATAACGGTGGGCGTATCGATAAGGACGGTAACCTTAGCCTAAAAAAAGAAACCGTCGATTACCTGTTAAAAATCCTACCTCAAGTACAGGGTGCTACGGATCAACACCCGGGCATTATGCGTCAACTGGAAGCAGCAAATACTGTTCTATCCAGCGGCGGGAAAAATGACCGTGCCACCATCACTCTTCAGGTTGACCAGAAGCCTGGCTCCGATATTTCAGCTCAGGTGAAAGGGATAACTTTGGCTCCGAGGATCTAAATGTCTCTGAACTATTTTGGTCAGGCGTTCAAACTGGCCTTTGAAATTTCTCCGATTCTACTTGTGGATGGCATCGCTGCTGATATTCCCGGTGGCGTTATACCGATAGCTGTACTGACTGAGGGATTAAGTGTAGCTGATGGGTTGTTGCATGGTGATATTGGTAAAACCCAAACAGGGGCTTTTACTCCTATGGCCGGTACGACGCTGGTACAGCAAGATATTGGAAACCTCAATTTCTATAATCTAGTGACTGCCGCGAACGCAGTAGTTAACAAACCTAACCGGGTGATTATGCAAATGATTCGCCCAGCTTTCACTACTGGTGGGGGGTATGCAACGAAAAGCATGACTTTCACCGCGCTAAAGCTGGCTCTTGATATGCATAACCAGAGCGGAGGTAGCTATACCGTTCTTACTCCAGCATTCATTTATACTGGCTGTCTGCTACGTGCACTGATCGATACATCGGGATTCTCTGAACAAAATAAGCAGGTTCAGCACACTTGGCAGTTTGAGTTTGAACAACCGCTACTGACTATCTCACAGTTGGACGCTGCTCTGGGCAACCTGATGGATAAATTTGAGTCGGGTATGCCTTCTCCGGGCGGTCTGTCATGGTCAGGAGTCAAACAAACGTTGGTACAGGAGTTCGGCTTATGATGACAATTCCTTTCAAGCCAAACGGTCAGTCACCGTTCACCTTTCAGGCAACGGTCGGCGGCATAAAGGTATTTGGAAAGGTGCCTTATAACCTCTATGCCAACCGCTACTACGTAAATCTGACAGACGGTCAGGGCCGGGGGATCTGTTATGTGCCAATGGTTGCATCGCCCGATGATTTTGACATCAATCTGGCGTTGCCTTGCTCACCCGGTGCGCTGGTCTTTCGGGCCAGCAGCCAACAGTTCGAGGCTACCTGATGCGTTACTACCGAGTAGAAATCACGGATAAAGACGGAAATACACCGCTGGATAGCGCCGGCAATCCAATTGGTCCGTTTGATACCTCCGATACGCCGGGGCGAGGGTTACAAATCGAATTCGACGCACTCATCACCGGCTATGACGTTGTGAACAGCGGCACGCTGATTGTAATTTCTGGTTTGCCAATCACGATGCTCAGTCAGAGCGTGCAGCTCAGTGGCTGCCAGGTTAATGTCTTTGCCGGCTTCTCTAAAGGTCTGCCACTGGCAAATCCAGATCAGCAGGGGATGATTATCAGTGGGCAGATCTACAATAAATATGCCAACTGGGTCGGTACACACCAGACGTTGAACATGATCGTCAACCCAAGCCCTTTACTGAACGACGCGGGGCAGGAAAGAAGCATTACGCTCGATGGTAAAAAAGGAGAAACACTTTCTGCTGTACTCCAGCGAGCGCTGACGACGGCATATCCTGAGTTCGCCATCGAGATCGCTATCAGCGACAAATTGACCTTGGCAGAGGATGGGGTTGGGGTATACAGCCGCCTCGGGCAACTGGCAACAGCCATCCGTAGCCAGTCTTTCTCCATCATCAACACCGACGATTACACAGGAGTGCAAATGCTGATGCAGAACAAGGTCATCCGCATTTTCGATAATACGACGGCGGCGGGAGATGGGATCGCGATACTGCCGCAGGAACTGGTGGGTCAGCCGACCTGGATTGGTCTGGTCAGCGTATCTTTCAAGTGCCCAATTCGGGGCGATCTGCGCTGCGGTGATGTCGTCAACCTACCACAGGACATTATTTCCGGGCCGAGCGCATTGCTTTCGGTGAACACCGAACGTTCCTTTTCCATGCTCAGAAATCAGGTGAATTTCACCGGGAAATTCATGATCACTTCCGTGCGACATGTCGGAGATTTTTTAAACCCTGACAGCAATAACGCATGGAACACCATCTATGAGGCCGTCGCGCTGGCGAAAAATTCAACATGAGTGACTCACAAAAATATCCCTTCGTAAAAGCATTGTCCTCAACGATTCAGGCACAAAACGAAGACCGAGAAGAGGTCAAAGGGCGGTCGCTGCCTTGCCATGTAGTTGGTGTGAAAGGGCAGATTGTCACGGTCCAGTTCGATATGTTCCCTGACGGCACACAGTACCCGCAGGTGACGATCCCAATCGCTACTTTTCCTTATATCCGCTATCCCATTCAGGTTGGTGACAGGGGCGTAACGGTCGCTGCCGATGTGTCTCTACGCGGGGTGTCGGGACTCGGTACCGGGATTGCGAGCAGGGCGTTTTCGATGTCGCTGGTACCACTGTTCTTCGTTCCACTCTCGAACGCCGGATGGTCGGAAGAGGATGCGAATAAAATTGTACTCTATGGGCCCGATGGCGCCATATTGAAAACTGAGGATGGCGCAAGCAGCATCACAATTGAACCCGGGAAAATCACAGAAAAAGCTGATGCCATTTATCTGAACGCGAAAAATATTTATCTGGGCGGGGGAGTCATTCATCTTAATGGCACTATTGTCCAGGATGCTGGCGAAATGTCTGATACTTCCGCCAAATTTATCGGCCCGATGGACGTCACGAATGATGTGGTGGCAGGCGGTATCAGTCTGATGAACCATCCTCATGATGTTAAAAATGTTCAGAGCGGTGGCAGTACAGTTCAGTCTGAAAAACCAAAAGAGGGGTAACCATGAGAACCTGGGGGCGCGTCACTGATGCAAGCGGCAACAAAATGTGGGTTGTTGTTGAGACGGACGAAAATGGTGATTCGTCGTACGTATGGCTGACGACGCTAATCCAGACGTTAAAACTCGGGCTTGGTGAGTCGCCTTTTTATGCGCAGTATGGCATACCGGCACAGCAGTCCATCGTTCAGCAGATTTACCCTGATTACTACGTTAACATGACGCAACAGCAATTCGCGGGGTATTTTTCCTCGCTGGCGATTACGAAAGTCGATGGAGCGGAAAACCCGACGTACAACATTGACGTGGTTTTCCGTAACGGCGTTAGTTATCAAAAGGAAATAGCGGTTTGAATCCTTAAACCCCTTTCCCTTGGAATTTTATCATGGTAATGAGGGTGCTTAATTCTCTTTCGCTATATGAATAATCACCATTGAGTTGACCCGGCAATATGTTCATATAGTAATATATGTTTTTACCTGTTAATTCGTCACTGAGGCCAACGACGCCAGAACTTTCAGTTACATTCATCCCTTTTTGTATTACCGGAATACAACGTGGGGCTTTTCCGTAGGACTCCCTAACTTTTCTCATCAAATCTTCGCAGTATTGAATTGATGGTGAATTAAAAGAATTGGCAAAGCTCTCATGCTCAGTAATTTCTCTTTCTTTATCTTCATTCATCGTCAAACTATCAATGCGAGGTGAGTTTTGCTTTGGGATTGAAACTTTAACATTGAACTTATAATAACTACCATCTTTCATGCTGAAAACGCCATTGCACTTCAATGGTGTTTGTACGGAGTATCCATTGCTGTTTTCTGCATTTATTTCAGCTATGGATTCAACTGTTGTATTCAGTGATGAGGTGTAGTTTTCATTGACGAATTTGATGAATGTTGCATCAAACAATTGAGGGTTTTTGCAGTATGCAAATTTTTGCCCTCCGCTATAAAACCCAGTGGGTAATAGAACATTTTCTTTTTTTGCGCATCCTGCTACTGAGAGCGCGAGTAGAAAAACTATCAAAATATTTCTCATAAATTATCCTTAGGGGAGAATATGTCCGATCTACCCATAATCATGACCGAGGCGGGAGCACAGCCCACGCCACCCAAAACCATTTTAGCTAGCTTAATCTCTCGTGTCAGCGCTAAATAACTGCTCGGAATAGTAGATCACTTAGAGGGAACTCAGTCCGGTTTATGCGATCTGATCAATCGCTGAATATCCCAAATCACCAGCCGGACTGAGCAATGTCGATCATAGCACCAATACCCAGAACCGAACGACGCCTGATGCAGAAAACTATCCATAAAACAAAGGACAAAAACCACGCCCGGCGGCTCACCGCCATGCTGATGCTGCATCGTGGTGACACCGTCAGTCATGTTGCCAGAACACTCTGCTGTGCCCGCTCATCGATTGGT
>NZ_VZPF01000004.1 GCF_008801695.1 Pantoea stewartii subsp. stewartii | reverse complement strand
AGAGCATCCTGAAAAAAATTCTGACATACTTTACGGGCAGGCATAGCGGTGATCCCATTGAATTTGTGGAAGAATCAGTAGATCACATCTTGCTATGTCTGTCTCATTTTTGTGGGGATTCGTCAGGGCCATGCCCCATTTGGTCAGCCGATAAATATGTTGGTTTTGCAGGCGTAACGCTTCACCCATTTTGCTGTTAAATTCAAACTGATCGCGGTAACTGTTTTTTAGCTGGGTGATGGCGCCGCCAATGCCTTCATCATCACTTAACAGCGCCAGGCTGCGTTCATTCTGATGTGCCCGGGAAGCCGTGAGAAATGCCGGAAGATTTTGTTTAACGGCATCGATTAGCCGCAATGACTTTTCTGTCATCACCCGATCGTCGTCGTTGGTAATATCGTTATCGAAATAATATTTCGTCAGTGTCGAAATGTCCTCAATGCGTTTTTAAATAACCGCTTCGAGACTGGCCAGCTTGCCGCTCTCATCCTCTGTCTGATGACGATATAACGCCACAGAGAGGCGATTACTTTCATCCACCAGCCGGTTTAATACCTTGAGCGAATCAATCGTGTTTACCTGCACATATTCAAATCGCGCCTGAAAACCGGCGAGAAGTGAGAGCGTTACGATCCCCAGAATAATTAATGAACCTGCTAAAAGCGAAAAAGCCAGAGAAAGTCTTTGCGTCATATTCATTAAACCGAGCTCCTTTCTTTCCTCCGAGCCTATTCCCGAAGGAAGCCAGAAATTAATCGGCAATAATAAATAAAAATTTATTTCAATTTTTTTAAACCTGAATTCGATTTCAAGTTTAAATTAATTATTCATTGCAAAAACTTATCGGAATTAAATAAATGACCGGATGAAAACAATAACAAAATAAACTATATTTTTTTGAATAGTAAATTTTTGGTGATACGTCAAAAAGAGACGTAATACCCTTGGGGCCAGCATAAAGGAGAAAAGCGGAACCGCGGGGACAGCGCGCCCCGCGGTTGTTGCATCAGGTGCGGGAAGACGGACGCCACAGCCACAGGAGGGTAATCGCCAGCGCGAACAAGGCGCCAAAGCCAATGCCGGTCGCCACGGCGGGCGCACCGGCGCGAATAGCCAGCGTATACAGCCCCAACATGATGAGCATGGCAGTGTTTTCAATCAGGTTCTGCACTGCAATCGCATTGCCCGCGCCGACGCTCTGTTGACCGCGTTCCTGAAGCAGCGCGTTGAGGGGTACAACAAAGAAACCGCCCAGTACGCCGATGATCATCAGCAGCAGGTAAGCATTCAGCAGGGTATGTTGCAGGGCGAAAATCACCACCATCACGCCGATCAGAACGCCCGCGGGCATACAGCGGAGCACGGTTTCCAGCGTCACCAGCTTTGCCGCCAGTGCCGCGCCCACCACAATCCCTACCGCGACCATAGCATTCAGCATGGTCGGCGTTTTGTTATCGCTGATGCCCAGCGCCACGGGTACCCACAGCACCAGCAGAAAACGCAGCGTTACACCTGCGCCCCAAAACAGACTGGTACCGAGCAGAGAAAATCGGGTTTCGGCATTGTTCCACAGCAGGCGCGTCGCGCGGAGAAAACGGCCCAGCATGGCCGCCACATTCCAGCTCTGCCCCGGACGCGCGGCGCGCAGTCTGGGAATAAACAGGTTCGCCACCACCGCCACCGCATAGGTCAGAGCACAGGCGGCCAGTGCGGCAACCAGATGCCAGTCAGACAGGATGCCGCCCGCCACCGAGCCCAGCAGAATAGCCGCAATGGTGGAGGCTTCCATCAGCCCGTTGGCTTTAACCAGCTTTTCGCCATGCGCAATTTCAACCAGAATGCCATACTTCGCCGGGGAGTACGCGGCAGCCCCGATTCCCACCAGGGTGTAACCCAGGAAAGGATTAAAACCAAAGCAGATCACCATCGCACCGAGCAACTTCAGGCTGTTGGCAAACATCATGGCCCGGCCTTTGGCGATGCTGTCTGCCATCTGGCCGACAAAGGGCGCAAGCAGAATATAAGTGGCAACAAACAGCATCTGCAGTACCGGCTGGCTCCAGTCGGGATAGAACTGGTTTTTCAGCAACGCCAGCGTGGCAAACAGCAGGGCGTTATCGCCGAACGCGGAGAAAAACTGCGCCACGATTACCGCTATCATGCCGCGCGACAGTAACGGCGCATCACGTTCTGGGATCATGCCTGGTCCTCTTCCGCCATTTTCTTCAGGGTGACATAGTCAGGTTTGCCACTGCCCAGCAGCGGCAGCTGTTTGACCACACGGATATCGCGCGGTACGGCCAGATCCGCGGCACCCAGCGACCGGGCCGCCTTTTGCAGATCCTCACGCGCTAAGGCGCTGTCGGTAGTAAACAGCACTAATGCTTCACCCCGATTACCGTCGGGCCGCAGCGAGGCCGCGTGCTGTTTATCCGGCGACGCGCTCAGGGCGATCTGCTCGACCACTTCCAGCGAGACCATTTCCCCGGCAATTTTGGCAAAGCGCTTCGCCCGGCCCTGGATCTAGCAGAATCCGCCGTCATCAAAGCTGACGATATCGCCGGTATCGTACCAGCCCGCTTCCATCTGCCCTTCCCCGTTGTCCGCAGCCGGGGTTTCCAGTACGCCGGGATTCTCCACCCGCAGGTAGCCTTTCATGATATTTGGACCACGCAGTTGCAGCCGCCCGCCCTGTTCAATGCCCGGCACGGACATCAGGCGCGAATCCATTCCCGGCAGAATACGACCTACCGTGTGCGCTTTGGCGGCCATGGGCACGTTGATGGCGACAACAGGCGCGCATTCGGTGACGCCATAGCCTTCCAGAATCCGGATGCCGTATTTTTCCATGTACAGCTGGCGCGTGTTCTCCTGCAGTTTTTCTGCCCCCGCGACCACATAGCGCAGACGGGCAAAGTCATAAGGTTGCGCAAAACAAGCGTAATTCCCCAGGAAGGTTGAAGTGCCAAACAGCACGGTACAGTTGCGGTCGTACACCAACTCAGGCACCACGCGGTAGTGCAGCGGACTGGGATACAGAAAGACCTGCGCCCCGGTCATCAGCGGCGTAAACAGCCCCACAGTCAAGCCGAAGGCATGGAACAGCGGCAACGCTGACATAAAGCGATCGCGTGGCGTAAAGTCGGCCACCGTGCGAATCTGCTCAACGTTCGCCAGCAGGCTTTTATGAGAATGCACCACGCCTTTTGGATGCCCTTCGGAGCCAGAGGTAAACAGCACCATCGCGGCATCTTCCGGCTGTTGCGTCACCTGCGCCTGACGCGGCACCAGCAAATGCGCAAGTATCCAGAGCTTATCCTTCAACGTGACGGTATCTTTCAGATCTTCCAGATAGATCCACTGCACCTCGGTCAGCGCCTGCGGCAGATGCCACAGGTTGCCTTTATCCAGGAACTGCCGCGACGTGAACACGGTCTTTACCTGTGACGCAGTCAGCGCCGCGCGCAGGCCCGTTACGCCCGCAGAGTAGTTCAGCATGGCGGGCACGCGCCCACGTAATGATGCGCCCAGGATCGCCGCCGCCGTGACCGTGGCGTTGGGCAGCAGCAACCCGACGTAATCGCCAGGCTGGCTGTACCGTTCCAGAATGCGTCCAACGCCCAGCGCTTTTTTCAGCAGGCCGGTATAGCTGTCGGGTTTGAAATTCACGTCTTCGATGCACCGCTTAAACGCGCCATAGCGCTGACGGGCACTCAGGAAAGCCTCATACAGGGTTTCCCTGGGTCGTACCGCCATGCGTGCTTCCATCATAATATGGTGCAGGTGCTCTCCGGCCAGCACGCGACGGTCGCGGGCGCGCTTCGCCTCGGGCATCGGAATGTGGGTGCCGGGTAAAATGCTCAGGGTAATACGGGGAAACAGGCGACGCTTGAAAACGCCCGCCAGGCGACCGAACGGCGTAAATTCTGCCCCTTCAATGCGCATCGGCACCACGGTCGCGCCGGATTTTGCTGCGACAAAGCCCGCGCCGCTGTAAATCTTCATCAGCGATCCGGTTACGGTAATGCGGCCTTCGGGGAAAATAACCACCGGGCGGCCGCTGTCGATGAGCCGCACCAGCTGCTTCAGCGCCATCGGCTTCATAGGATCGAGCGGCACGAAATCCGCATAGGGTTTTATCAGGCGTAAAAACCAGTGTTCGCTAATAGACGAGTAGATTGCAAATACTGGCTTAACGGGCAGAAACAGCGCCAGTAGCGCGCCATCCAGGAATGAGGTGTGATTGGGCGTAATCAACACTTTCTGCTTGCGCAGCTCAGCGGTATCGCCCCGCAGTTCAACCCGCCACAGCAGGCGAAAAAGCAGACGGAAAAAAGTGAATAACATGCCGGCTCCTTAGCATGGTGAAAACAGCCACTCACGATGCAGGATTTAGCGGTAATCGACAACTGATTATTGGCGGATGCGCCGGAGAAAGCTGACGCAGATCATGACAAGACCAGGCCAGATTTCAGGCAAAAAAAACCCACGCATCTGCGTGGGTCGGTGTAATAACGACTGGCCTTGCCGGAGCAGTGCCCGTTTTCACACCCATCAATACCTCTGGGATTTCTATCCTCTCACCCTTTAGTCGATCAGAGACAGATGAAAAAAGAAAATGAATTCGCCGAAATGAAACGAGGTGTAAAAACATCCACACCTCGCTTACAGTTTGATTTGATTAGGATTTATCTGAACCGTTATCCACAGGCTTACTGTAGATAGCATCGGGGGCGATATTCATGTGCTTCAGCACCGGCCCCATGATGTTGCCGAATACCGGCGCGGCCACGGAGCCACCAAAGTGATCGCCAGCGGTCGGGTGGTTAATCATGACGACCAGCGCCACTTCAGGATGGCTGGCGGGAGCAATACCAGCGGTGTAGTTCACATAGCCGCCGTCATATTTACCGCTGCTGCCCATTTTCTCCGCTGTCCCGGTTTTGGTAGCCAGACGATAGCCGGGTACCGCCGCCTTCACCCCGGTCCCGCCCGGTAAGACGTCACTTTCCAGCATGTGCACCACTTCTTTCACCGTTTCAGGATTGGCCACCTGCTTGCCCAGCACGGGTGGCGTGACCTTGGTGATCGACAGCGGACGATAAACCCCATAGGAACCCAGCGTGGCATATTCCCGGGCAATCTGTAGCGGCGTCACGCGTAAACCATAGCCGAAGGAGAAGGTCGCGCGTTCGATATCGGCCCAGCGCGTGCGGTGCAGCGGGAAGTAGCCGACGCTTTCGCCGGTTAAGCCCAGTCCGGTGGGTTTACCGAGGCCAAAGGCATAGTAGGTGTTCACCAGGGCTTCCGCAGGCATTGCCAGGGCAATATGCGAGACGCCGATATCGCTCGATTTTTGCAGGATGCCGGTCATCGTCAGACGCGGCCAGTGCCCGACGTCACGGATCAGGTGGCCGTTCACGCGATAAGGCGTGGTATCCAGTACAGAATCCGGTCGCACCAGGTGGCGCTCCAGCCCTTCCATCACTACCAGCGGTTTCACTGTCGAACCCGGTTCATAACTGTCGTTGATGGCGGTATTGCGCATCTGTGCCGGTGTGGCACCCTGGTAGTTGTTGGGGTTGAACGACGGATAAGAGGCCATCGCCAGAATCTCGCCGGTATCAATTTTGACCAGCACCGCCGCACCGGAGTCGGCCTTGTTGAGCAACACGCCGTCACGCAGTTTGCTGTACAGCGTGTACTGGCTGAATTTATCAATGCTGAGCTGTACCGTCGGCGGCTGCGTCGGCGGCTGATAGCTAATCATCGAAATGATATTGCCGGCCGCATCCTGGCGATACACTTCTTTGCCCGGCTGACCCTGCAGCACTTTATCGAAGCCTTTTTCCAGGCCGTTCAGACCGGTGTTGTCAGCACCGACGATGCCGATAAGCGGTGCCGAGGCTTCACTCATCGGATAGAAGCGGCTGTCGTCATAGACCTCACTGATGCCCTTCAGCTTGAGATCTTTGATGTCTTTGGCGATCCCCAGCTCCACTTTACGTCCCAGATAGAGAAAACGACGTTTAGGATTCGCAGTGATCTGTGACGCGACCTCTTCGGGCCGCATGCCCAGCGCCGCCGCCAGATAGGCCCATTTGGCGCTGGTAAAGTCGGGGTTACTTTCCAGTACGCGCTGCGGATCGGCGATCACGTCACGCGAGGGCACACTGAGTGCCAGTGCCTCATCATTGCGATCCAGTAAGGTGCCCCGGCTGGTGGGCAGCGTCACGGTACGCAGAGAGCGCTGATCCGCCTCATGCTCCAGCATCGGCTGATTCAGGAACTGCAAATCGGCCACGCGCGCCAGCAAAACGACCATGCAGGCAAATACGCCCAGACAAATCAGGCGAAAACGAAACGGGTTAAACGGGGCTTTTATCTGGTCTTTACCCAGTAATTTTTTTATCCGGGGCATAGCAATCCGCTGCGCTTAAAAAAAAGAGGTCAATCCAGCAGTTATAATCAAAGCGCGGGTGAAAACACAGGAAAACTGTGTATCAGTTCGTTATTGATCGTTTTCCTCGGGGCAAAAAAAACCTGCGTATCTACGCAGGTAGGTGTAATCAAAAAAATCAGTTGATGTTCACCCATCAATACCTCTGGGATCCTGACTGTAGCAAGCGGCGATCCCGTTCTGCCACGACAGAAACGCAACAGTTACCTGCAAAATGTAACCAGCCGTGTGATCCTTACGTATTTGTGCAAACGACATGTTTTTTGATGTCCACGAGGCAACTCATGGCGTTCGGCCCCTGGGTCAGTGACGAGGTGCCGATATCCAGCGTTAAGACATTGGGATTGCCCGCCCGATCAAACGGCTGCCAGGCGTTGCCAAAGCCGGGATCAAACCAGGCACCGGTAGAGATGATCACCACGCCCTGCTTCAGGCCATCGGTTAAACGCACCCCAGCCAGAATCCTGCCGCGCGCATTGCTGACTTCAATCTCGTCACCATCGACAATGCCGCGCGCGTTCGCATCCTCAGGATGCATGTACAGCGTTTCATGGCCGGCGGTTTTATTGCCCTGCACGGTGGCGGTGGCATCCAGCTGACTGTGCAAGCGATCCGAGGGCTGAATAGAGATCATATGCAGTGGATAGTCCTGACTTGCCGGCGCTCCCAGCCATTCCCGCGGCTCACGCCATTCCGGGTGACCGGCCATATCCTCCAGCTGATAATCCGCAATGGTCTGGCAGAACAGCTCAATTTTGCCGCTGGCGGTCTGGATCGGATGCGCGAGGGGATCGGCGCGGAAGTCCGCCATAAAGACGTAGGGTTTACCGCCTTCGGGGATTTCAACGAAGCCGCGCTGCCAGAACGCCTCAAATTCGGGGAAAGCAATGCCGCGACGACCATGGGCGACGGCGCATTGTTGGTAAAGATGCGCGATCCACTGCATCTCGTTGCGCCCTTCCGTGAAGGTATCCCGATAGCCCAGTCGCTCGGCCAGATCCGCAAAGATATCAAAGTCGTTACGTGCCTGATGCTGGGGTTTAATCGCCTGATGCATCGCCAGCACAAAGCGATCGCGCGACGAGCCGCCGATATCATTGCGCTCCAGCGTGGTGGTTGCCGGCAGTACGATATCGGCCATCTGTGCAGCCGGTGTCCAGACGATATCCTGCACCACGACGGTATCCGGCTTTTGCCAGCCTTCCACCAGCCGGTTCAACTGCTGATGATGGTGGAACGGGTTGCCGCCCGCCCAGTGCACCATGTGAATGTCCGGGTAGTGCAGGGTTTCGCCCTGGAAGCTATAGGGCTGGCCGGGGTTAAGCAACATGTCACTGATGCGCGCCACGGGAATAGAGAGGCCAGACGGATTGGGCCCGGTACTCATCATCGGCGCGGGCCCTTCCTGGCGCGGATTGCCCACGCTGTTCATGGAGCCGTGACCAAATGAGAAGCCCGCGCCTGGCAGGCCTGGCTGTCCGAGCATGGAGGACAGCGCGATCATCATCCAGTAGGGCTGTTCGCCGCGATGAGCACGCTGGACAGAGTAGGAGCAGGTGATAAAACTGCGTTTGCCGATCAGCTGCTGCGCCAGTTGCACAATGCGCTCCGCCGGGACCGCGGTGATCCGGCTCGCCCAACCCGCCGTTTTGGCGATGTCATCGCTTTCGCCCAGCAGATAAGCACGCAGCTGCGGCCAGCCGGTGCAGTGACGGGCAAGGAAATCCTCGTCGGTCGCACCGCGCTGATAAATTTCATAACCGAGCGCCAGCATCAGCGCCACATCGGTATTCGGCCGGATCGGGATCCAGTCGGCGCGAACAAATTCAGGGCAGTCGTCGCGCATGGGGCTGATGTTGATGACGGGCGTGCCTTTCGCGGCCAGCTGTTCCAGCGCCGGTTTCAGGCTGTGCTGACCTGCGCCGCCGGAAGCCACCTGGGCATTTTTTAGCGCCAGTCCGCCAAAGGCGACAAAAATCTCGGCGTGTTCCACCACCTGCGGCCAGTCGGTGACGCGCCCGGTGAGCGGCATGTAGGTGCCCATGACATAAGGGAGGAAAAACTGCGCTGCGCCCCAGCTGTAGTTGCCTTGCTGATCGACACCGCCGCCGCCCTGAAAATAGAAACGCCGTACCAGCGTGCGCGCATGGTTGACGCGCCCTGCCGATGACCAGCCGTAAGAGCCATTAAAAATGCCGGAGGCACCGTAGCGTTCACGAATGCGGCGATTTTCCTCAGCCACCAGATCCAGCGCCGTATCCCAGTCAACGGCGACAAAATCTTCGCGTCCACGCAAGGTGCGATCGCTGTTCTCGCGGGAGGTTAACCACGAACGCCGCACCATAGGTTGGCGGATGCGTTTATCCGAGTAGACCAGTTCAGGAATGGTGTTGAGCATGGGCGACGGATCGGCGTCGGCAAAAAAAGGTTCGCAACCGATGAGACGGTCGTTTTCGCTTACCGCGGTAAAGGCGCCCCAGTGCGCCAGATGTGGCACTTTTATTTTCATGGTCATCGCTTCGGCAGGTGTTGGGATAAGCAGCATATCACGGGCTGTGACCGTAGCAGAAGGCATCACCCCTCGTCTGATTTTGCCCTGTTTGCGACCGCACTGGCATTCTGTTGGCTTGATGTGCGTACGCTTTTCCGTAACACTGGAGCGATGTGTAAACGTTTCCCCAAAATCAGGTAAACCCATGGCTACCATTAAGGATGTTGCCCGGCTGGCGGGTGTTTCTGTCGCCACGGTTTCCCGCGTGATCAACAATTCGCCTAAGGCCAGTGACAGTTCGCGCCAGGCAGTGAATCAGGCCATGGAATCGCTCCAGTACCATCCAAACGCCAATGCACGGGCGCTGGCACAGCAGTCAACCGAAACCCTGGGGCTGGTGGTGGGCGATGTATCCGACCCGTTCTTTGGCGCGATGGTGAAAGCGGTAGATGAAGTGGCAGGTCAGACAGGCAACTTTTTGCTGATTGGTAACGGTTACCATAATGAGCAAAAAGAGCGTCAGGCTATCGAACAACTGATGCGTCATCGCTGCGCGGCGCTGGTGGTTCACGCCAAGAAAATCTCCGACAGCGAGCTGGAAGTGTTGATGAAGCAGATGCCCGGCATGGTATTAGTGAATCGCCTGCTAAAGGGGTTTGAACAACGCTGTATTGCGCTTGATGACCGCTACGGTGCCTGGCTGGCCACGCGCCATCTGATTCAACTGGGCCATCAAAATATCGCGTTTATCTGTTCCACTCACACCATTTCGGATGCGGAAGACCGCCTGCAGGGCTATTACGATGCCCTGGAAGAGCACGGCTTGCCCTGTAACGACAGGCTGGTCGCCTGGGGCGAACCGGATGAAGTCGGCGGCGAGCAGGCGATGACGGAGTTACTGGGACGCGGCAGAAACTTTACCGCCGTAGCCTGCTATAACGACTCCATGGCCGCCGGGGCGCTGGCGGTCTTAAGCGATAATGGCGTACAGGTTCCCGAAGCGATGTCCCTGATCGGTTTTGATGACGTGCTGGTTTCCCGCTACGTTCGCCCGCGCCTGACGACGGTGCGTTATCCCATCGTCACTATGGCGCAGCAAGCCGCCGAACTGGCGCTGGCGCTGGCTCACCACCAGCCCGTTCCTGAAGTGACCAATATGTTCAGCCCGACGTTAGTCCGCCGCCACTCGGTCAGCGGCCCGGCCCCCTCATCCTGAGTTCCTGCTTTGGCGCGGCATATGTTGATGGTGCAGGATGATACCCACCATTTTTTGCATCTTTTCTCTCTCTGCCTGTTCTGCGAAATAAGCCGGGCCTTCGCGCTGCAGGAAGGCGGCAAGATGAGTCATCCCCGGGAACTTACTGTTGTCAGTGACCGTGATGGCGAACCGCTGACAATGCGCCTGCTGTGCGCAGGTCGCCAGCTTATTTGAAAGCATGGAGGAGGCGTTCAAGCGGCCGTACGAGTGCAATGACCGTCTCATTCTGCACCTGTGCCGCTGCATCCAGCTTCGCCTGCATCTGCGCCACCTCGCCCGCCCCAAAGGCCTGGTTACGTACATAGGCATCCACCATCGCCATGCCCATCACGCTCAGTGCATCAACCTGCATGGCGCTGCCCGCCAGCGCATGGAGCGGCTGGGTGGCATTCAGTAGCGGCTGAACCTGCGAATAATTTTCGTGCCAGCGTTGTAACTGTGCACGAATCGCCGTCGCGGCGGCAGGATCGGTCCGGTCTTCAATCAGCAGGGCAACCTGCTTCTCCAGCGCCCGGACAGTATCACTTTCAGCCGGTAAGACGTCCGCCAGGCGATTCAGCGGTTCAAAGTAGTTGTAATGCCCGGCCTGAAACTTGAGATGCTGACGCGTATAGTACTGTGCCGGTTCCAGCGCCTGGGCCAGGACGCGCAGCGACTCGATATGGGTACTGTTGGCCAGCCGCATCATCTGTCGTTCCGTCTGATCGTGCTGTTGCAGGCCGACGGAGATCGTTGTCCAGCGATCCATCGCCGCCAGCCGTTGATACATGCTGTCAGGGTCGGTCACGTTCTGCGCTGACCATAACCGTTCGGCCACCACAAAAGCGCGCGGCCAGAGTTTGGTATCAATGATCGTGCTGTTGACGTTTTCAGCCCACAGCGCGGCCTCGCCGCCCAGCAGGTTTTGCTGCTTCTGCCGCGCATCGGGTAGCACCGGCTGAATACCGGCTGGCACGGCATCAAGGCGTCGGCCTTCGGTGGCATAGCGTACGTTCCCCACCCGCATATACCCGCTGAGCTGGTTACCGGTCAGCGTCACCACGGGCTGGAACGGTCCCATCCACGTATCGACCTCGAACGTCAGACGATCGGGTGCCAGCCACGCAATCCCTTTCACCAGACGGCGCGACTTACCCGCGAAATCAATAAACCCGCGCCAGCCGTCACGACCTTTAATCAGCGTAAAGCTGCCCGTCACCGGACTGCCTTTTAACCGCGGCATAGAGAACGACCAGCTCTGCGCCTGGTCACCCGGCTGAATGACATCTTTGCCCTCAAGCCCCTGGGGATAGATTTCATTGCGATAGTGATAGCTGGCCGGTTGCGGCTGATCCAGATAGAAACCGGTGGAGAGAATGCCGCGATAGCCATTTTTGGCGACGGTACCCAGCGCATCCTGGCCCTGCCAGGACTGGATCAGAATGCTGTGGGGCAGATCCGGATGGGCGATCTCATCCCAGCCCACCATGTGTCGTTGATGTTTTTCGAGAATTTTTTCAAGGCGCTGATTAAAGTACGCCTGAAGCGCGTGACTGTCGGCAAGACCACGATCGTGCATAAATTGCTGAATGCGGGATGATGCCTGCCACTGGCTGGGATCGACCTCATCGCCGCCAATATGCACATACGGATCGGGAAAAATGGCGGCGACCTCCCCGATTAGCGCATCAATGACCTGGTAAACCTGCTCATTACTGGGATCCAGCAGCGGCTTAAAGACACCCCAGCCGCGCTCCATCCGATAAGGACCGGGGGCGCTGATCAGTTCCGGCATCGCCACTGCCAGCGCAGAGGCATGTCCGGGAAAATCGAGTTCCGGCACTACGCGCACGCCACGTTCCGCCGCATACTGCACCACATCGCGCATCTCTTCCTGGGTATAGAAAAGGCCGTCGCTGGCGTTTTGTTGTAGCTGAGGATAGCGGCTGGAGGCGAAACGCCAGCCCTGATCGTCCGTCAGATGCCAGTGCAGCACGTTCATCCGTGCCGCCGCAATGCCATCAATCTGCCGCTTAATCGTTCTGATCGGCATGAAATGGCGGGCACTGTCGATCAGGATGCCGCGCCACGCAAAGCGCGGTTTATCCTGGATCGTCACCCAGGGAATGCGGGTGCCTTCGGGCGTGTTTTCAATCAGTTGCAGCAGTGTTTCCATGCCGCGCATCGCGCCAAAACGGGTAGTGGCCCGTAGCAGAACGCCATCACTGTTGACGTTAAGCTGGTAGCTTTCATCGCTGTCTGGCTGCGGAATGGGATCGGTGACCGTTGCAATCTGCACGCGAATCGTAGGCGGGGTCACGGCCTGATCGATGGGCAGTAAAGGCCAGCCGGTTTGTCGGGCAATGCGTGACAACCAGCGCGTTTCGGCACCGGGTAACCTGTCCCCCTCGATGCGCAAGGTGAGCTGTGGCGTCAACGTCAGCCAGCCTGCGTTGGCAGGTTGCTCTACCTGCTGTGGCCATGGCATTAACGGCAACGTGTCCGCTGCGGCAGAAAAGGACAAAGCACAACAACAGATAAGCACATTTCGGCGTAGCGACATTGGCACGGTACCCTGCAAGTCGATGGCAAAAAAGGTCGGTCACCAGAGTAATGTCATTTTGCGTGGCTGATCAAATCAGTCCGTCCGAAAAGGCGACCCCGGGGCGATTTTTTTGTCGTGCTGATTTTCTGCGCGTGTTTACGGCTTCTTTGTTTCAGGTCAAAACGAGACGAATTAATTCGCTGCAGTCACTACATGTTGAGCCTAAAATCCGAAACAACACCTATATGTAGTTAACGGAGAGAACATGGCAACGGTGGTGATAAAGCGCGACGGATGCCGCGTAAGCTTTGATGCACAACGTATCGCAGCGGCCGTTATGGCGGCTGCGCGGGCAGCGAACGTCGACGATGCCGCCTGGTGCGACGCGGTGGCCGGACAGGTTAGCGCACAACTGGTTGATCGTCAGGACGTCGACATTCAGGATATTCAGTGTGCGGTGGAAGAGACGCTGATGGCCGGACCTTATCCACAACTGGCACGGGCTTATATTGCCTATCGTCACGATCGTGACGTCGAGCGCGAACGCCGCAGCCAGCTGCATCATGCCATCCGTGGCCTGGTCGATCAGACCAATGCCGCCCTGCTTCATGAAAATGCCAATAAAGACAGCAAAGTGATCCCGACCCAACGCGATTTGCTGGCCGGGATTGTGGCGAAACATTACGCCCAGCAGCAAATCCTGCCTCGTGATGTGGTTCAGGCGCATGAGCGCGGCGAGATCCATTATCACGATCTCGATTACTCGCCTTTCTTCCCCATGTTTAACTGCATGCTGATCGATTTGAAAGGCATGCTGACCAACGGTTTTAAAATGGGTAACGCGGAGATCGAGCCGCCCAGGTCGATTGCTACCGCCACTGCGGTGACCGCGCAAATCATTGCCCAGGTTGCCAGCCATATCTATGGCGGAACCACGCTGAATCGAATTGACGAGGTGCTGGCACCCTATGTTGAAAAAAGTTTTGCCCGGCATAAAGAGGTAGCGCAGCACTGGAATATCCCGCAGGCGGAAGCCTATGCCCGCCAGCGTACCGAAAAAGAGTGTTATGACGCCTTTCAGTCGCTGGAATATGAGGTGAACACGCTGCATACGGCAAATGGTCAGACACCGTTTGTCACGTTTGGGTTCGGGTTGGGGACAAGCTGGGCCGCCCGTCTGGTGCAGACATCCATCTTGCGTAACCGCCTGGCAGGACTGGGTAAAAATCGCAAAACGGCCGTCTTCCCGAAGCTGGTGTTTGCGATTCGGGAAGGCGTTAACCGTCGTCCGGGCGATGTGAACTATGACATTAAGCAACTGGCGCTGGCCTGTGCCAGCAAACGAATGTATCCCGATATTCTCAATTATGATCAGGTCGTTAAGGTTACCGGCTCCTTTAAAACGCCGATGGGCTGTCGCAGTTTTCTGGGCGTTTACGAAGAAAATGGCGAGCAGATTCATGAAGGGCGCAACAATATCGGCGTCATCAGTCTGAATCTGCCACGTATCGCGCTGGAAGCACGGGGTGATGAGGCGCGTTTCTGGGCGTTACTGGATGACAGGCTGATGCTGGCGAAACGGGCATTGATGACGCGTGTTGCCCGGCTGGAAAAAACCAAAGCCCGGGTTGCGCCCATTCTTTATATGGAAGGTGCCTGCGGCGTGCGTTTGCAGGCAGACGATGAGGTGGGTTCGATTTTCCGCAATGGCCGCGCCTCCTTGTCTCTCGGTTTCATCGGCTTGCACGAAACACTGAATGCGCTGAGCGGCGCCTCAGTCCATCCTTTTGATGATGCAACCCTGCGCGCCAAAGGCGTGGCTATCGTGGCACGTCTGCGCGCGGCGACCGACGCCTGGAAAGCGGAAACGGGCTATGGCTTTAGCCTCTACAGTACACCCAGCGAAAACTTATGTGACCGTTTCTGCCGTCTGGATGCGGCTGAATTTGGTGTGGTAAAAGGCGTGACCGACAAAGGTTATTACACCAACAGCTTCCATCTGGACGTTGAGAAAAAGGTGAATCCTTACGAAAAAATCGATTTTGAGGCCCCCTATCCGCCACTCTCCAATGGCGGTTTTATCTGTTACGGCGAATATCCCAATGTGCAGCACAACCTTAAGGCGCTGGAAGACGTCTGGGATTACAGCTACGACCGCGTGCCTTACTACGGCACCAACACGCCAATTGACGAATGTTACGACTGTGGCTTCAACGGGGAATTCACCTGTACCAGCCGCGGATTTACCTGCCCGAACTGCGGCAATCACGATCCTGCACGGGTTTCGGTCACACGGCGGGTTTGTGGCTATCTGGGCAGTCCGGACGCGCGCCCGTTTAATGCGGGAAAACAACAGGAAGTGCAGCGTCGGGTGAAACATCTTACTAGCGGCCAGCTGGAATGATGCGCATCCATCGTTACTACGATGTCGATATCGTGAACGGCCCCGGCACCCGCTGTACGCTGTTTGTCTCTGGCTGCGAGCACCAGTGCCGCGGCTGTTACAATCAACGTACCTGGCGGCTGGATTCCGGGGTGCCGTTTACCCTGGCGATGGAAGAACAACTGCTGGCCGATCTTAACGACACGCGCATCCCACGACAGGGCTTATCGTTAAGCGGCGGCGATCCCCTGCATCCAAAGAATGTGCCGCATATTCGTCGTCTGGTGAAACGCGTCAAACAGACCTGCCCGGGCAAAGATATCTGGCTATGGACCGGCTATGAAATGGCGTCACTGACGTCCGCGCAGCGTGAAGTGCTGCCCTGGATTGACGTTCTGATCGACGGGCGCTTTGAAGAGGCCGAAAAAGACGCCACCCTCTTATGGCGCGGCAGTCGTAATCAGCACATCTGGTATTTACGCTGAAGAGCGGGGAATCGCCCCGGATTCAATGATGGTGACGCCGGCTTTATCCATGAAGGCCTGCTGATGCAGACAGCGGGCTACATCCTGTGCTGACACTGCACGCCAGTTGCCGGGCAACCAGGAAAACAACGGTGCCATCAGGCTTTCTCCGCGGCGTTTCTCTTTTCTTTCACCGAGCAATAAAGATGGCCGGACGAAAACCAGGCGTGCCCAGTTCTGGTGGCGCAGCGTATTCTCCATCTCACCTTTTACGCGGCTGTATAATAAGGGCGAATGGCGATGCGCGCCGTGCGCACTCACCGCCAGCATCTGCGTGGCACCCAGTCGTAAGCCATTCAAGGCGGTGTCCACCACCAGCGTGTAATCCACATGAATAAAGGCCGCTTTACTGCCTGCCTGTTTGCGCGTGGTGCCCAGACAGCAAAATACCGTGGTCAGTGGCCCATCCAGGGGCTGAAGCACATCGGTCAGATCGTCCTCAACCGGATTGATCACCTTGTTCATAACAGGCAACGCGCGGCGCGTCGGGGCGATAATCTCATCGATGCGAGGATCATCAACCAGTAAACGCAGCAGATATGACCCGACTAATCCGGTTGCGCCGGTCACTAATACGCGATTCATCTCAGAATTGTCCCTGTTTCATCACCAGCCGTGCAAAATCTGGTCAATGTGCGCCGTCTGGCTTGCTTTCCTGATGTCGGCAGCCAGGCTTAATGCGTATCAGGATAGCGCATTAAGCGCCTAACATGCCTACAGGAGGGTAAAGATGAGCACCAAAATTGCGGTATTGATCACCGATGAATTTGAAGACTCTGAGTTTACCTCGCCAGCGGAAGTGTATAAACGTGCTGGCTACGAGGTGGTGACCATTGAGGAGCAGGCGGGTAAAACCGTTAAAGGCAAACAGGGTGATGCGGAAGTGAAGATTGACCGCAGCATCGACGATGTCAGTGCGGCTGAGTTTGACGCGCTACTGCTGCCTGGCGGCCATTCACCTGACGCCCTGCGCGGCGACGACCGCTTCGTCGCTTTCACCAAAGACTTCGTGGCAAGCGGCAAACCGGTGTTTGCGATCTGCCACGGGCCACAGTTGCTGATCAGTGCCAATGGCGTCCGCGGCCGAAAAATGACCAGCGTAAAAGCCATTGCGGTCGACCTGATTAATGCCGGGGCTGATTTCCGCGATGAAGAAGTGGTGGTGGACAGTGACAAGCTGGTAACCAGCCGCACCCCGGCTGACCTGCCTGCTTTTAACCGTGAGTCCCTGCGCATTCTGGAAGCGCTGTAACGCGTTGGCGCCCTTTTCCGTCAGGGATCAGGGCGCACTACTCTTCCCGCAGCCAGGCAATCTTTTTGCCAAATCCCAGCGAGTTATCGGTCATTTTCAGCTCATCGAGAGTGATTTCCCACAGCGGTGCAGACACGCTGCGTGACATCGGGAAACGTCGCTGATAGGCATGGCGAGCTTCAACCGCCTCCTCCTCACGCAGTTGCCTGATGCGTCCACGATACTGCACCCCTTTTATCAGTAAGACCGTTTTCGGCTGACCATTGATCGTTCCGGCCACGTGAGGATTTTTGCTGGCCAGAAGGCCATGACGTGTATCCGGTTCCGTCATCAACCAGAATGCCATACGTGCCTCATCAAACACGTAGTAACAGTTTGCACACCACAGTTCATTTCCGGCACTGCAGCACAGTGACAGGACATGTTGCTTCTTCAGGTAGCGAATAAGATGGGAAAGATCAGACACAATCAACTCCGGATAAGGGCAACGGATAGCGCACGATGGGGAAGCGCGTTACACTGCCGGGCAGGCATTTCTGGGACAGATTATGAGTCAGCACTGGCAACTTTACCTGATAAAAACGGCCGCCGGTCTGTTATATACCGGCATCACGACCGACGTCACGCGCCGCCTTGCGCAACATGAGTGTGGTCGTGGAGCCCGGGCCCTGCGCGGAAAAGGCCCACTGGCGCTGGTTTATGCCTGCGCGGCAGGTGACCGCGCGCAGGCATCCAGGCTGGAATATCAGGTCAAGCAACTTCCCCGGCAACGCAAACTGCAACTGGTTGCCGAGCAACCGCAGAGTCTCGAGACCTGGCTTAGCGCAGTGCGTTAAAGGGAGCTGCATACTCAATGCGCCCTTCCGCGTCGTCGAAGGCATTATCGGCCAGACGGTAAACCTGGAAAGCGGCTTCACTGTCCGGCCAGCGACAGTGCAATCCCCGGCGCGCCGCAGGTTCAAATCCCAGCGGATCAAACAGCGCAGGCTCGCCAAGTACGACTACCGCGCTGTAACCAAACTCATTGAGCGTATCCAGACCTTCGTAAATGAGGCGTTTCGCAATGCCCTGTCCCCGTAAAGGTTCATCAACGGCCAGCGGCGCAAGGCCGACCCAGCCGCGATCCTCGCCCTGCATCGTGACCGGACTAAAGGCAGCATAACCCAGCACTTGTCCTTCATCATCGGTTGCCACGACGCCAAGCGTTAACAGGCCATCTTCGCGCAGTGCCTGTGTCAGTTCCGCCTCGGCCGATGTAGGGAAACAACGTCGGAGCAGTACATCGATTCCGGCGGCGTCAACGCCAATTTCCGTTCGTATTAACATGAAACACCTGCGCGTGCCTGTGCGGCGTTCGCGTCCTGTTGCATCGTTGTTTCCACAATCGCAGCCATGTGCTGAATGGCGGTACGTAACCCTACGGGCATGGTGTCGAGTTCTATTGCATCCATTACGTTCTTAACCTCCAGTCCCAGTTCAGTATCCCCTTCAATCAGCAATCGACGCTGAAAGAAAAGCATATCAGGATCCGCTTTACGCGCGGCTACCAGCAACAAATCATTGGCATTGCCCCGGAACCAGACATCTGCTTCGGCATGCTGCAACACCTTCAGTCGGCCATCCTCTAGCGTGGTCATCCAGGTGAGATGCATATCAAGGATCTCAATGCCTAAAAAGCGTCCCTGAAGGAAGTCTAACTCACCTTCAGCCAAAACATGACGAAATTGCCAGTTTAAGAGTTGCTGCAAGAGGGGCTTCTTCAAGGTAAACGGGGCAATCTTCGCCGGTAAACCAATAATTTTAGGGCCATTTTTCACTAAACTGGCTGAAAACCGCTGAAGCACGCTCGTCACTCCTGTTAAAAAAATTTTAGCTATATTGCCACAGACACCGGTTATCGCCGTCGGTGAGATCAATAAAACCAACAGCTGACCGATTAAAAATACGCCAGCCTCACGCATCAAAACGGCTTTCACTGCCCCAAATCAAGATTTGCGCAACGCGGCATGACTAGACTCGGGCTCCATCTGTATGTCGAGAGGATTGGGTATGGAGTTGCTGTGTCCCGCCGGGAGCCTGCCAGCCCTGCGCGCCGCCGTTGAGAATGGGGCCGATGCGGTCTATGTCGGGCTAAAAGACGATACCAATGCGCGTCATTTTGCCGGGCTAAACTTTACGGATAAGAAATTACGTGAAGCAGCCTGTTATTTACATCAGCATCGTCGCAAACTGCACGTTGCCATTAATACCTTTGCACACCCTGATAGCGTGCATCGCTGGCAGCGGGCCATTGATGTGGCGGCGGACTGTGGAGCGGATGCGCTGATACTGGCCGATATCGCCACGCTGGCCTATGCCCGCGAACGCTATCCACACATAGCGCGACACTTGTCCGTTCAGGCCTCGGCCACCAATCTGGAAGCCATCCGTTTTTATCACCGTCATTTCACTTTGCATCGCGTAGTGCTGCCCCGTGTTTTATCCCTTCATCAGGTAAAACAACTGGCGCGCAGTACGCCAGTCCCGCTGGAAGTATTTGCCTTTGGCAGCCTGTGTATTATGGCCGAAGGTCGCTGCTATCTGTCCTCCTGGCTCACAGGGGAATCGCCAAACAGCAAAGGCGCCTGCTCGCCGGCGAAGTTTGTGCGCTGGCAGCAAACGCCTGCCGGGATGGAGGTGCGCCTGAATGACGTATTGGTTGACCGTTACGGTGCGGATGAAAGCGCGGGTTATCCCACCTTGTGTAAAGGGCGTTACGAGATTGACGAACAGCGCTACCACGTGCTGGAAGAGCCCACCAGCCTGAATACCCTAGAACTGCTGCCTGAGCTGCTGCAGGCGGGCATTGCCTCTGTGAAGATTGAAGGCCGTCAGCGCAGCCCCGCCTATATTTCTGAGGTGGCGCGCGTCTGGCGTCAGGCGATCAATCGCTGTCAGGCCGCGCCGGATAGCTTTGATGTCAGCGAGAAATGGATGCAGACATTAGGGGCGCTGTCTGAAGGAACGCAAACCACGTTAGGTGCTTACCATCGTGACTGGCAATAAGGAGGCAGCATGAAATATTCCCTTGGCCCGGTGCTGTGGTACTGGCCTGGCGACACACTGCAACACTTTTACCATCTCGCCGCTCAAAGCAGTGCCGACATCATTTACCTGGGCGAAACCGTATGCAGCAAGCGCCGCGCAACCTCGTTTGCCGCCTGGATGGATTTAGCGCGTGAGCTGGCTGCCAGCGGCAAGCAGGTTGTCGTGAGCACGCTGGCGCTGCTGCAATCTCCATCCGAACTGAAAGAGTTACAGCGTTATGTCGAAAATGGCGAGTTTCTTATCGAGGCCAACGATATGGGGACGGTCAACATGGCGGCGGAGCGCAAGCTGCCCTTTGTCGCCGGTCCTACCCTGAACGTTTATAACGCTGACACCTTACATCTGCTGGTGAAAGAAGGTATGACGCGCTGGTGCCTGCCCGTTGAAATGCCACGAGACTGGCTGTTACCTCTGCTGGCGCAGTGCGAAACACGCGGTATTCGCGAACAGTTTGAAGTCGAGGTGCTGGCCTATGGGCATTTACCGCTGGCTCTGTCAGCGCGATGCTTTACGGCCCGCTCGGAGAATCGCGCTAAAGATGACTGCGAAACCTGCTGCCGTCATTATCCGAACGGACGCAGGGTGCTTTCGAAAGAGCAACAACAGGTTTTCGTTCTGAACGGTATTCAGACGCTGAGTGGCTACTGTTACAACCTGGGCAACGATCTGGTAAGCATGCACAACTGTGTCGATATTGTGCGACTTTCACCACAAAGCGTGGAAACCTTAAGCCTTGTTGACCGTTTTCGCGACAACGAAGCGGGCCAGGCCCCGTTAGCGATCGAGAAAAACCGGGACTGCAATGGATACTGGCGTAAACTGCCGGGGATGGTTTTACAGACCACCGACTGAAACGCACATACAGGCAACAGAGAGTGGGCGTAAAGCGTTTTAATATAGCGAATGTTGCGCAATACTTAATAGTGCAGGGTATGAAACCTGCGCTATAACCTCTGGAGTACCCATGTCTGAGAAAAAAAACGTTCGCCTCTCTGTACTCGATCTTGCCCCTGTTCCTCAGGGCGCTACGCCACGTGATGCGTTTCAGAATTCACTTGCGCTGGCACGTCAGGCCGAAGCCCTGGGATTTGAACGTTACTGGTTAGCTGAGCACCATAATATGACCGGCATCGCCAGCGCCGCCACAGCCGTGTTAATCGGCTATCTGGCCGCAAACACCACGACGCTGCGTCTGGGCTCTGGCGGCATTATGTTGCCCAATCACGCGCCGCTGGTGATCGCAGAACAGTTCGGCACCCTGGCATCGCTGTATCCCGATCGCATCGATCTGGGATTAGGCCGTGCGCCAGGATCGGATCAGCGCACGATGCTGGCTTTACGTCGCAACCTGTCAGGCATGCAGGCCGATACGTTTCCGGATGATGTGGCCGAGCTGATTCACTGGTTTGATGCAGAAGCTGGCGCACAGCCGCCTGTTCAGCCGGTACCTGGTTTAGGGATGAAAATTCCCGTCTGGTTACTGGGTTCCAGCCTGTACAGCGCCCAGCTCTCGGCCAAAATGGGGCTGCCGTTTGCGTTTGCCTCGCATTTCGCACCGGACCAGCTGTTCCAGGCTCTGCATGTTTATCGTGAAAACTTTACACCGTCAGCCCGCCTTGCTGAACCTTATGCTACCGTCTGCATTAACATCGTGGCGGCGGACACGGAAAGCGACGCCCGTTTTCTGTTTACCTCAATGCAGCAGCAGTTTATTAATTTGCGTCGCGGCAAGCCCGGTCCGTTACCTGCCCCGGTGCAGAATATGGACAGCCTCTGGTCGCCGTCAGAACAGTATGGCGTCCAGCAGGCTCTGAGCATGTCGCTGGTCGGGGACGTGGATAAAGTGCGTCACGGTCTGGCCTCGCTGCTGCGTGAAACGCAGGCCGATGAGATCATGGTTAACGGTCAGATTTACGATACCGATGCACGTCTGCACTCCTTTAAGCTGGCGATGGAGGCGGCACGCGGGCTGTAAACGCCTCGTTCTGTTTCGCGCCAGGTAAAAGGCAAAGACAAAAAGGGAAGCCTGCTGGCTTCCCTTTACTTATCTTGCTTCCCCGCTGTCTCAGCCGGTCTGCCCTGACATGGATTTACCGCAAGGGCAAAAAAAAGGGAAGCCAGCAGGCTTCCCTTTTTATCATGCGAAATCGTCTCGCTTATGCGTCACGACGACGAGGTGCAGCAGCACCGTCTTCACGACGTGGACCATGACCGCCTTCACGGTTAAAGCTGCGTCCACCTTCACGACCACCTTCACGGCGCTCAGAAGAGAAACGACGGCCCTGACCTTCAGGACGAGGACCACGACGCTCGCCAGAACCTGAACGACGCTCACCACGGCCACTTTCATGCGGCTGTGCATCACCCAGCAGTTGCATATTCATCGGCTTGTTTAGAATACGCGTACGGGTAAAGTGCTGCAGGACATCGCCCGGCATGCCTTTCGGCAGTTCGATCGTCGAGTGCGTACCAAACAGTTTGATGTTACCGATGTAACGGCTGCTGATGTCGCCTTCGTTAGCAATCGCGCCAACGATGTGACGAACTTCAACACCGTCATCACGGCCCACTTCAATGCGATACAGTTGCATGTCGCCAACATCGCGACGCTCACGACGTGGACGATCGCCATCACGGCTGTCACGTGGACCACGGCTGTCGCGACGATCATCACGCTCACGGAATTCGCGGCGCGGAGGACGCGGTGCGTCAGCAGGTACGATCAGCGGACGCTCACCCTGTGCCATTTTCAGCAGGGCGGCAGCCAGCGTTTCGATATCCAGCTCTTCTTCAGGCTGCATTTTGGTCAGCAGTGCACGGTACTGTTCCAGATCGCTGCTTTCCAGTTGCTGCTGAACTTTCGCGGCAAACTTAGCCAGACGACGCTGACCCAGCAGCTCTGCGTTTGGCAGCTCAACTTCCGGAATAGTCAGCTTCATGGTGCGTTCGATGTTGCGCAGCAGACGACGCTCGCGGTTCTCAACGAACAGCAGTGCGCGCCCCGCACGACCCGCACGACCCGTACGGCCAATACGGTGAACGTAAGATTCGGCGTCCATCGGGATATCGTAGTTAACAACCAGGCTGATACGCTCAACGTCCAGGCCACGAGCCGCAACGTCAGTCGCGATCAGGATGTCCAGACGACCATCTTTCAAACGCTCCAGCGTCTGCTCACGCAGGGCCTGGTTCATATCACCGTTCAGGGCCGCGCTGTTGTAACCGCTACGCTCCAGCGCTTCAGCGACTTCCAGAGTGGCATTTTTGGTACGAACGAAGATGATCGCCGCATCAAAATCTTCTGCTTCCAGGAAGCGAACCAGTGCATCGGTTTTACGGCCGTAAGCCGTCCAGTAGCTCTGGCTGATGTCAGGACGCGTTGTCAGGCTCGACTGAATACGCACTTCCTGCGGATCTTTCATGAAACGCTTGGTGATACGACGAATCGCTTCTGGCATGGTGGCAGAGAACAGCGCGGTCTGATGACCTTCCGGGATCTGCGCCATGATGGTTTCAACGTCTTCGATGAAGCCCATACGTAACATTTCATCTGCTTCGTCCAGCACCAGACCACGCAGATTAGACAGATCTAACGTGCCACGCTTCAGGTGATCCAGCAGACGACCTGGGGTTCCCACAACAACCTGGGGTCCCTGGCGCAGAGCACGCAGCTGCACGTCATAACGCTGGCCGCCGTAAAGGGCAACTACGTTCAGACCGCGCATGTGCTTAGAGAATTCGGTCATCGCTTCAGCAACCTGAACCGCCAGTTCGCGGGTAGGAGCCAGCACCAAAATTTGCGGTGCTTTAATAGTCGGATCAATGTTGTTTAACAGCGGCAGAGAGAACGCTGCCGTTTTACCACTCCCGGTCTGCGCCATGCCTAACACGTCACGGCCCGCCAACAGGTGAGGAATACACTCAGCCTGGATTGGGGATGGCTTTACGTAGCCCATGCCGTTCAGTGATTCAAGGATGTCGGCGTTCAGGCCAAGGTCTGCAAAAGTGGTTTGAATATCAGTCATGTAGTACACGTGCCTCGTTGATTGCGGCGGCCAGTCTACATAACTCGTCGTGAAAACTTTCAGTCATTTTCATCAAAAAGTGTGAACCGGCTCAAATTAGAAGTTTTGACGAACAGAAAAGCCCTCATCCCTGAAGATGATGACTTGACAGGTTTACAGGCAAAAAAGTTCGTCAGCTATTGCTGGTCAGATTCTGATAAATCGTCTTGTGCCTGGCCGAGTAGCGCCAGTTCCAACAATGCGTATCGGTGTTCAACAAAGTTATTCACGTTGTTGGCGACCGCCAGTTTGAACAACGCTTCTGCGTTGTCCTTCTCCCCCAGACTTAGGTAATACTTACCTAAATAGAAGTTGGTTTCACTGAGATGTTCAGCGAGCGAGGTGTTATCCGTTGCGTCCGCCTTGAGACGTTCCATCAGTGTTGCTTCGCTGATGTCGCCCAGGTAGAACTCGACAATATTCCATCCCCATTGGTCCTTAACCGCTTTATCGTAACGCTGTTTAAGCGCCACTTTTGCTTTGGCTGCGTCCATCTTGCTTTCAACAAGATAGAGCCACAAGCTACGGAAAGGATCGTTAGGATCGTCTTGATAAAACGCCAGCAGATCATCTTGCGCTAACTTGTATCGACCACCGTAATAGAGGGCGATACCACGATTTAAATGCGCATAGTTGTAAGTTGGATCAATCTCAAGTACAGAATCAAACGCTTCATAGGCGGCATCATAGTTGCCCGCCTGCGTTAAGTATATACCAAGATAGTTAAACACTTCTGGCATATCAGGTCTTATAGACAGCGCTTGCGAAAAATCGTTCCGCGCTAATGCCCTCAGACCCAAACTATCATACAACACTCCGCGCTCATATAACAGCTGTGCGCGTTCATCATCGGTAAGGGCTCGACTGGCAAGAATTTGTTCCATGCGAGCCAGAATCACTTCCTGCTGCAGTGTGGGCTGTAAAGGTACTGCAAGAACTTCGTTCTTACGCCAATTGGAGTTGCTGCATCCTGCCAGCGTCAAAGCTGTCGCAACAAAACACCAGCGCAAAAAAGGCTTCATTTCCAACTCCCGAATACAAACATTGGGACAACCGTCCTGTTATCCGCCTGCTGTGCACAAGGATTCCTGCCCTCGCGATGACACAAAAGCCTCCCCCTGCCAGGCAAGGAGAGGCAAATCAGGAAAGACTTATTCAGCGTCAGGTGCGCTCTCAGCTGCAACAGCCTCAGGCTTGGTTTCTGTCGCTTCTTTGATGCTCAGACGAACACGGCCCTGGCGATCCACTTCCATCACCTTCACCGGTACTTCCTGACCCATCTGCAGATAATCCGTCACTTTCTCAACGCGCTTATCAGCGATTTGTGAAATGTGCACCAGGCCTTCTTTACCGCCGCCGATAGCAACGAAAGCACCGAAATCGACAATGCGCGTGACTTTACCGCTGTAAATGCGGCCCACTTCGATTTCAGCGGTGATCTCTTCGATGCGACGAATCGCTTCTTTCGCTTTCAGGCCATCAGTTGCCGCGATTTTTACGGTACCGTCATCTTCGATTTCGATGGTGGTGCCGGTTTCTTCGGTCAGCGCACGGATAACAGAACCGCCTTTACCGATCACATCTTTGATCTTATCTGAACTGATCTTGATGGTGTAAATGCGCGGTGCGAACTCAGAGATTTCCTGACGCGGCGTGCTGATAGCCTGCTCCATCACGCCCAGAATGTGCAGACGTGCACCTTTGGCCTGATTCAGCGCTACCTGCATGATCTCGCGGGTGATGCCTTCAATTTTGATGTCCATCTGCAGCGCGGTGATACCGTCACGGCTACCCGCCACTTTGAAGTCCATATCACCCAGGTGATCTTCATCACCCAGAATGTCAGACAGAACAACAAATTTGTCGTCTTCTTTTACCAGGCCCATCGCGATACCGGCAACAGACGCTTTAATAGGTACGCCCGCGTCCATCAGCGCCAGAGAAGCACCACAGACGGAAGCCATAGAAGATGAACCGTTTGATTCAGTGATTTCAGACACGACACGAACGGTGTAAGGGAAATCTTCCACTTTTGGCATTACGGCCAACACGCCGCGCTTCGCCAGACGACCGTGACCAATTTCACGACGCTTAGGCGAGCCCACCATACCGGTTTCACCTACTGAGTAGGGAGGGAAGTTGTAGTGGAACAGGAAGCTGTCGGTACGCTCACCCATTAGTTCATCCAGGTTCTGCGCATCACGGGTGGTACCCAGCGTTGCGGTCACCAGCGCCTGTGTTTCACCACGGGTGAACAGGGCTGAACCATGGGTACGCGGCAGTACGCCGGTCCGCACGTCCAGACCACGAATCATGTCTTTTTCACGGCCATCGATACGCGGCTCGCCGTTCAGAATACGGGTACGAACAACCGTCTTCTCCAGGCTGTGCACGATATCACCGATTTCAGCCGCATCCAGGGATTCGTCTTCCGCCAGCAGCGCCGCGATGGTTTCGTCTTTGATGGCGTCAACCTGGGCATAACGCGCTTGCTTGTCAGTGATACGGTACGCATCGCTGATACGCGCTTCAGCCAGGGCCGCGACACGTGAAATCAGTGCGGTATTGGCCGCTTCTGGCTGCCAGTCCCAACGCGGTTTGCCCGCTTCAGCGACCAGTGCATTAATGTTTTCAATCACCACCTGCTGCTGATCGTGGCCGAACACCACAGCACCCAGCATTTGTTCTTCAGACAGGATTTCTGCTTCAGATTCCACCATCAGAACGGCGTTCTGCGTACCAGCAACCACCAGATCCAGACGTGACGTTTTCAGTTCGTCAGCCGTTGGGTTCAGTACGTACTGGTCATTGATATAACCCACACGCGCCGCACCGATTGGGCCATTGAAAGGCAGACCCGACAGCGCCAGCGCGGCAGAGGCACCGATCATCGCAACGATGTCTGGGTGAACCTGTGGGTTGACCGAAACAACGGTCGCAATCACCTGAACTTCGTTAACGAACCCTTCCGGGAACAGAGGACGCACCGGACGGTCAATCAGACGTGAAATCAACGTTTCACCTTCGCTTGGGCGACCTTCGCGACGGAAGAAGCTGCCCGGGATACGACCAGCAGCGTAAGTACGCTCCTGATAGTTAACGGTCAGTGGGAAGAAGTCCTGGCCTGGTTTGGTTTTTTTCTGGCCAACAACGGTGACAAAAACAGCGGTGTCATCCATGCTCACCATAACGGCGGCAGTCGCCTGGCGAGCCATCATGCCGGTTTCCAGCGTGACGGTATGTTGACCATATTGGAATTTGCGTACGATCGGATTAAGCAAAATCAAAGTCCTTAACATCGGGGCAGTGCTATCTTGAGCCTGCCATTAATTACCGATCTCCGTTGCATCCTCGCGACTAATGACAACCCTTAACCGCCCCTGCGGTAAAGCCTCTCATTAGCCGCGCGAACCTCTGCAAACAAAGATCACACCCAACAACAATACATGAGTTTGCTCAGGATTGCTGCGCATTGCTCGAAAAAAGGGGCCATAAAGGCCCCCTTTTCATGAAACTCGCACAAATCTGATCGCCAAAGGGGTTTTAGCACACATTTGTGGCATCCCGGACGATCCGATTTTAAGACTTAGCGACGCAGACCGAGGCTTTCGATCAGGCTGCTGTAGCGTGCAACGTCTTTACGCTTCAGGTAGTCCAGCAGCTTACGACGCTGAGATACCATGCGCAGCAGACCGCGGCGGCTGTGGTGGTCTTTTTTGTGCTCAGAGAAGTGGCCCTGCAGATGGCTGATCTGCGCGGTCAACAGTGCAACCTGAACTTCAGTTGAACCGCTGTCGTTAGCACCACGACCATATTTAGCAACGATCTCTGCTTTAGCTTCTACGCTTAGAGACATAATAAACTCCAGTTAAATGAATGTATGGGCGCCGATCTCTAATTCAGCATCCCGCTTTAAAGCCGCGCTATTCTACTCTTCGCCAGAAGGCAACGCAAATGCCCTTAATGAAAAGCGCACAACTTAATTCTGATACTCAACCACTAAACGGCGTGGAGCAATCCGGCCATCGTCGGCCACTTCTGCCATACCGATAAACTTGCGTGTTTCACCTTCGGTGACGCGAACCAGCCCCTGGTCAGGTGCCTGACTTGCATGCACCGGCTGGCCCTGTTTAAAGTAGGCCGCCACATCCGCTGACAGGTTGACCGCAGGAAAATCCGCAGCCGGACTGTCCATGGGCAGCAGCAGAGGATCGAGCTGTAACGCCAGATCGTCGCCTGAGGCGTTCGCCTCTGCCTGCAACGCCTGAAGCTGCTCCAGCGTGACCATTCTTTCGAAGGGATAGCGTGCTACCTGCAAACGACGCAGCATGATGACATGCGCACCGCAGCCCAGCTTTTCACCCAAATCGTCAATAATGGTACGGATGTACGTACCTTTAGAGCAGTGAATTTCCAGCTCAAGCTCACTGCCCTGCCAGCGAATAAACTGCAAGTCATACACGGTGATCGGCCGGGGCTCACGTTCGATAGTGATGCCTTCGCGGGCATATTCATACAGTTTCCGGCCCTGATGTTTCAATGCTGAAAACATCGACGGCACCTGCATAATGTCACCACGAAAACTGTCCAGTGCGGTATCCAGATCGGCCTGGGTAAAGGTCACGGGACGGGTTTGTACCCGGTTCCCGTCCGCATCGGAGGTATCGGTACGTTCACCTAACCGGGCAATCACGCGATAACGCTTATCGGAATCCAGCAGATACTGCGAGAACTTGGTGGCTTCACCCAGACAGATCGGCAACATGCCGGTTGCCAGCGGATCAAGTGCACCGGTGTGTCCTGCACGGTTAGCGTTAAAAATGCGTTTCACCTTCTGCAGAACATCGTTAGACGACATGCCTTGTGGCTTATCCAGCAACAAAACGCCATGGACGTCGCGACCGCGACGACGAGGACGACTCATTACGCCTCCTCGTCATCATCCGTGGTTTCTGGACCACGACGCTCAACGTCTTTTTTCACCACGTTAGTCACGAGGTTGGACATGCGCATCCCTTCAATCAACGAGTTATCGTAGAAGAAGGTCAGTTCAGGCACGATACGCAGGCGCATGGCTTTACCCAGCAGCGTACGGATATAACCCGAGGCTTCTTTCAACGCTTTCAGGCCATTTTTTACGGCTTCTTCATCTTGATCGTTGAGGAATGTCACAAACACTTTGGCGTAAGCGAGGTCACGTGATACCTCAACACCCGAAACGGTCACCATCATGCCAAGGCGTGGATCTTTAATCTCACGCTGCAGAATCATCGCAATCTCTTTTTGCAGCTCCTGTGATACACGCTGCGGACGGCCAAATTCTTTCGCCATTTTTATTTCTCCCAAATAATTCGGGAGGCCAGCGGCCTCCCAAATTGCATCATCAACGCCAGGACTTAAGCGATGGTGCGTTTAACTTCAATCACTTCGAAGACTTCGATCATATCGCCGACACGAACGTCATTATAGTTCTTCACGCCGATACCGCACTCCATGCCGTTACGCACTTCGTTAACGTCATCTTTAAAGCGACGCAGTGATTCAAGCTCACCTTCGTAGATCACCACGTTATCGCGCAGGACGCGGATTGGGTTGTGACGCTTGATGTTACCTTCCGTCACCATACAACCTGCGATAGCACCAAATTTCGGTGATTTGAACACGTCACGCACTTCAGCCAGACCGATGATCTGCTGTTTGTACTCTGGTGCCAGCATACCGCTCATTGCGGCTTTCACTTCGTCAATCAGGTTATAGATGACGGAGTAGTAACGCAGATCCAGGCTTTCAGCGTCGATGACGCGACGCGCAGATGCGTCCGCACGGACGTTAAAGCCAAGGATAATCGCGTTAGATGCGGCTGCCAGCGTCGCGTCGGTTTCGGTGATACCACCTACGCCTGAACCCACAATCTTCACCTTCACTTCGTCGGTGGAGAGTTTGAGCAGGGAGTCGGAGATCGCTTCCACAGAGCCCTGAACGTCGGCTTTCAGCACGATGTTCAGTTCAGATACTTCGCCTTCGGTCATGTTAGCAAACATGTTTTCCAGCTTAGATTTCTGCTGACGTGCCAGTTTCACTTCGCGGAATTTGCCCTGACGATACAGTGCCACTTCACGGGCTTTCTTCTCGTCACGCACCACGGTCGCTTCATCACCTGCCGCCGGAACACCGGACAAGCCGAGGATCTCAACCGGGATAGACGGGCCCGCTTCCATGACTTCACGTCCCAGTTCGTCACGCATTGCACGAACACGGCCGTATTCAAAGCCACACAGAACGATATCGCCTTTGTTCAGCGTACCTTCGCGTACCAGAACGGTCGCAACCGGACCACGACCTTTGTCGAGGAACGATTCGATCACAACGCCGCTGGCCATACCGGCACGAATGGCCGTCAGCTCAAGCACTTCTGCCTGCAGCAGAATCGCGTTCAGCAGATCGTCAATACCGGTACCCGATTTCGCAGAGACGTTGACGAACATGTTTTCGCCGCCCCACTCTTCCGGAATGATGCCGTACTGTGTCAGTTCATTTTTAACACGATCCGGATCGGCTTCTGGCTTATCGCACTTGTTGACAGCAACCACAACCGGCACTTTCGCGGCTTTGGCGTGCTGAATCGCTTCGATGGTTTGTGGCATCACACCATCATCTGCCGCCACCACGAGGATAACGATATCCGTTGCCTGCGCACCACGTGCACGCATCGCGGTAAACGCGGCGTGGCCCGGGGTATCCAGGAAGGTGATCATACCGTTGTCGGTTTCGACGTGGTATGCACCGATGTGCTGTGTAATCCCGCCCGCTTCGCCAGAGGCGATTTTGGTCGAGCGGATGTAATCCAGCAGTGAGGTTTTACCGTGGTCAACGTGGCCCATAATGGTCACGACCGGCGCACGCGCTTCCTGCGCTGCATCGGTATCACGATCGTCCATTACCGCTTCTTCCAACTCGTTTTCACGACGAAGGGTCACCTTGTGGCCCATTTCTTCGGCAACCAGCTGTGCGGTTTCCTGGTCGATAACCTGGTTGATGGTCGCCATAGCGCCCATTTTCATCATCGCTTTGATGACCAGTGAACCTTTAACGGCCATTTTGTTAGCCAGTTCAGCAACGGTGATGGTTTCGCCAATCACCACATCGCGGTTAACCGCCTGTGCTGGCTTGTTGAAGCCCTGCTGCAGAGCGCTTGGCTTACGATGCTTACCACCTTTACCACCACGAACCTGCGCACGGGCTTCTTCGCGGTCGGTTTTGGCTTCTGAATGCTTGTTGCCTTTTTTCACCGGACGCGCGGCTTTAGCACTGCGCGTGCGGGCACGACCCGCTTCGACCTGACGATCGTTCTCGTCTTCGGCCTGACGGGCATGTGTTGAGGTGGTGACGTGATAGTCGCCCTTATCCTCTTCTTCAGGCTTTTCCCATTCAGCCGCTTTTTCTTCGGCTAAACGGCGGGCTTCTTCCGCGGCGAGGCGGGCAGCCTCTTCCAGCTTACGACGCGCTTCTTCTTCCGCTTTACGCTTCAGTTCAGCGGCTTCAGCTTCACGACGTGCTTTATCGGACTGGGCGGCCTTGGTCACTTCGTCGGTAGGTTGATTAGTCACTTTCTCATTTTCCGCTGCTGCACGCTTAGCCTTTTCAGCGGCTTCGCGCCTGGCTTTCTCTTCGGCTTCACGTTGCGCTTTTTGTTCCGCTTCACGACGCGCCTGTTCAGCGGCCTCGCGTTGCGCCTGCTCTTCCGCTTCACGCTGCGCCTCGGCTTCTGCTTCTGCCTGAGCTTGCTCAGACTCTGCATCACCTTTTACATACGTGCGCTTTTTGCGGACTTCGATTTGCACCGATTTACTTTTACCCCCGGTGCCAGGAATATTCAAGGTACTACGCGTTTTGCGCTGCAGGGTCAGTTTGCCTGAACCGGCCTGACCATGCTTCAGGTGAGACAGTAAGGTTTCTTTCTCATGCTGGGTCACCGCATCATTTTCAGACTTTGGGATCCCCGCATCAGCAAACTGCTGTACCAGGCGATCGACCGAAGTCTGAATTTCTGCTGCCAGCGATTTTACGGTTACATCTGTCATGCTGTTCCTTCCTGTTATTACGCGTCATCGCCGAACCAGCAGATATTGCGTGCGGCCATAATCAGCGCGCCAGCTTGCTCATCAGTCAGCCCTTCAATATCAGTCAGATCGTCAACACCTTGCTCAGCAAGGTCTTCCAGCGTGCAAACGCCTTTGGATGCCAGGCGGAAAGCCAGTGCACGATCCAGACCCTCAAGATTCAAGAGGTCTTCTGCAGGTTCCTGATTCCCCAGACTCTCTTCTTTAGCCAGTGCCAGGGTGGTTAACGCATTTTTTGCTCGTTCACGCAGGGCTTCAATGGTCTCTTCGTCGAGGCCGTCGATTTCCAACAGCTCGTTAATTGGCACATAGGCCAGTTCTTCCAACGATGAGAAGCCCTCTTCCACCAGAATGGTGGCGAACTCTTCGTCGATGTCGAGATGTTTAGTGAACATATCGATCGCTGCATGGGCTTCAGCCTGATGCTTCGCCTGCAGATCATCGACGGTCATCACGTTCAGCTCCCAGCCACTCAGCTGTGAAGCCAGACGCACGTTTTGGCCATTACGGCCGATCGCCTGGGCCAGATTGCCAGCCTCAACGGCGATATCCATCGTGTGGTTGTCTTCATCAACCACGATTGACGCCACATCAGCCGGAGCCATGGCGTTAATAACAAACTGTGCCGGGTTGTCGTCCCACAGCACGATATCGATACGCTCGCCGCCCAGTTCACTGGACACGGCCTGAACACGCGCACCGCGCATACCGACGCAGGCACCCACCGGATCAATACGTTTGTCGTTCGTTTTTACTGCAATTTTAGCGCGTGAACCCGGATCGCGGGCTGCGGCTTTAATTTCAAGCACTTCTTCGCCAATTTCTGGTACTTCAATGCGGAACAGTTCGATCAGCATTTCTGGCTTTGAGCGGGTCACAAACAGCTGTGCACCACGCGCTTCCGGGCGAACGGCATACAGAACACCACGAATACGGTCACCAGGGCGGAAGTTTTCGCGCGGCAGCATATCCTCACGCAGGATTACCGCTTCAGCATTGTTGCCCAGATCCAGTGAAATATTGTCACGATTAACTTTTTTCACCACGCCGGTGATGATTTCGCCTTCCTGCTCACGGAACTGATCCACGACCATTGCGCGCTCGGCTTCACGTACTTTTTGCACGATAACCTGTTTTGCGGTCTGGGTAGTAATGCGGTCAAAGGTGACAGATTCAATCTGATCTTCAACGTAGTCGCCCAGATTGAGGGACTCATCTTCGTAGCGAGCCGCATCCAGCGTGATCTCACGCGTTGGCTGAGTGACCTGCTCTACGATTTCCCAACGGCGGAACGTATCAAAGTCGCCACTTCTGCGGTCGATGCTGACGCGGACGTCAATTTCCTGCTCGTACTTTTTCTTGGTCGCAGTCGCCAGCGCGCTCTCCAGCGCTTCGAAGATTTTCTCACGCGGCAGGGCTTTTTCGTTAGAAACGGCTTCTACAACAGCTAAGATCTCTTTGTTCATCCTGGTTAGCCTCAATCCGGACTTTTAAAAGTGGGGGACCAGGTTCGCTTTCTGAATATTACTCAGCGCGAACACCTCGTCATTACCCTCAACGTTTACCGTTATCATCTCGCCTTCTACAGACTTGATGATTCCCTGCCATTTACGGCGGTTTTGAACGGCCATACGCAGCACCAGGCTCACCTCATCGCCGGTAAAGCGTGCATAATGTTCTGCAGTGAACAGAGGACGGTCGAGCCCCGGTGAGGACACTTCAAGGTGGTAAGGGACGGTGATGGGATCTTCCACATCCATCACGGCACTCACCTGGTGGCTGACGTCCGCGCAATCGTCAACATTGATGCCATCTTCACTGTCAATATAGATGCGCAGGGTTGATGTGCGACCACGAACGAATTCAATTCCGACCAGTTCGTAGCCGAGCGCTTCTACCGGAGCAGATACCAACTCTGTCAATTTTTGCTCTAATGTGGACAAGCCCACCCCCAAGACATAAAAAAAGGGCCTATAGCCCAGTATTACGATTCGCTAATAACAAAAAACCCCGAATAGTCGGGGCTTTTTATCACTGGACCCTGTATGCCGCATTGCGGCCCGGACGCCCATCCAAAAGAATTTTTTTCAAAATTCGCTGCTAATGCGCCCGTCGATGCATACAGTATATTTGAAAAAGAACTCTAAGGGAAAGTGGTTGCGGGGGCCGGATTTGAACCGACGACCTTCGGGTTATGAGCCCGACGAGCTACCAGGCTGCTCCACCCCGCGTCCGAAAACGCGGCGAATGTTACTCCGATCATGCATAAAATGCAAGTCTAACTAAGATTTGGTACCGAGGACGGGACTTGAACCCGTAAGCCCTTTCGAGCACTACCACCTCAAGGTAGCGTGTCTACCAATTTCACCACCTCGGTACTGCACTGACTGCGACGCTGAACTGCCGCTTATGACGCTTAACGCTATTAATGCGGGATATCGTTGCCCGGCGTAGCCGGTTTAGCTGGCTGAGTCTGCTGTTGAGACTGAGCTGGCGCAGTGAGGTTATCCCACTCACTTCCTTTGGCTGTTTTATTACTGTTCAGGTTACCCAGAATCAAGCTGATGACGAAAAACAGCGTAGCCAGTACGGCGGTCATGCGAGTCATGAAATTACCTGACCCGGTTGAACCGAACAGCGTACCTGACGCGCCTGCACCGAATGATGCACCCATATCAGCGCCTTTGCCTTGCTGCAGCATGATAAGACCCACAAGGCCAATTGCTACAATAAGGAAAACAACCAACAGAGCTTCGTACATAATCAACCTGTTTCCTTGCGCGTAATCCGCACAGTTAAAGCTTCAACCAATTTGACGGGGAGTTTCTTCATCACCCATCAGAAGCGGGTGTGAATACTAACCAATGGCGCATACCTCTGCAAGTGCAATTTACATGCGGCACGCTGATTGCAGAAAAAAGCGCCAGTGCGATGATTTTGCAGGCAGGTTCACTGCGATGTCCCCGCCTGCCAGCTGCCTCAGACGGCTTTAACCGCATCGGCAATTCGATTCGCCAGCGCCGTCACCTGGGTTTCATCCTCACCCTCTACCATTACGCGGATTAGCGGTTCCGTGCCCGATTTACGCAGCAGCACGCGTCCTTTTCCGGCCAGGGCTTTTTCCACGTCCTCGGCTACCGCTTTAACGGCATCGCTTTCCAGCGGATCGTGCTCGCCGGCGAAGCGGACATTTACCAGCACCTGAGGCAGCATTTTCATGCCGGTGCAGAGATCGTGCAGGCTCATATGGTTACGAACCATAGCTGTAAGTACTTGCAAACTTGCAACGATGCCGTCACCCGTAGCGATCTTATCCAGCAGGATCACATGACCGGAGTTTTCCGCTCCCAGGCGCCAGCCTTTTTCCTGCATTTTTTCCAGTACATAGCGGTCGCCCACTTTTGCACGAACAAACGGAATACCCAGCTGTTTCAGCGCCAGCTCCAGGCCCATGTTGCTCATCAGCGTGCCGACCACACCACCGCGCAACTGTCCCTGACGCAGACCTTCGCGGGCGATGATATACAGAATCTGGTCCCCATCCACTTTCTTGCCAAGGTGGTCGACCATCATGATGCGATCGCCGTCACCGTCATAGGCCAGACCGATGTCCGCTTTTTCAGCCAGTACGCGTTCCTGCAGCATCCTGAGATCGGTCGCACCGCATGCTTTATTAATGTTCATGCCATCAGGCTGGACGCCAACTGCAATCACCGTCGCACCGAGTTCACGCAGGACATTAGGCGCAATGTGATAAGTGGCACCGTTTGCACAGTCGACGACAATTTTCAGGCCACTGAGGCTGAGTTCGCTGGGGAACGTACCTTTACAAAATTCAATGTAACGCCCGGCCACGTCAACAATACGGCTGGCACGCCCCAACTGGGCGGATTCCACGCAGGTAAGCGGTTTTTCCATTTCCAGTTCGATCGCCTCTTCCACGTCATCGGGCAGTTTCGTCCCTTCGGCGGAGAAAAACTTAATGCCGTTATCATCAAACGGATTGTGCGACGCGGAAATCACGATGCCGGCTTCGGCACGGAACGTGCGGGTCAGATAGGCAATAGCGGGCGTGGGCATTGGGCCGGTAAACGCCGCGGACAACCCTGCGGCTGCGAGACCGGCTTCCAGCGCGGATTCCAGCATATAGCCTGAAATGCGCGTGTCTTTACCAATGATAATTTTTTTGGAGCCGTGACGGGCCAGTACTTTACCCGCCGCCCAGCCGAGCTTTAATACAAAGTCAGGGGTAATCGGTGACTCACCGACTTTGCCGCGAATCCCATCGGTACCGAAATATTTACGTTCGCTCATCCTCTTCATCCTTTCGCTCTTTGTGTCGCTTCAACCACCCGCATCGCTTCGACGGTTTCTTTTACATCGTGGGCGCGAATAATGTGCGCGCCCTGCATGGCGGCAATAACCGCACAGGCCAGGCTGCCCGTCAGGCGCTGGGAAGGCCCCACATTCAGCAGTTGTCCAATCATTGATTTGCGTGACATGCCAACCAACAGCGGCAGCGCAAAACGGTGAAATTTACTGAGGTGGGCCAGCAGTTCATAATTGTGGCTGAGATTCTTACCGAAACCGAAGCCCGGGTCGAGTAACAGATTTTCTTTTTTTATTCCTGCGGCTTCGCAGCGGGCCAGTTGTTCAACGAAGTAAGTGTCCACTTCGCTTACAATATCCTTATAGGCTGGTGCCTGCTGCATCGTACGCGGTTCGCCCTGCATATGCATCAGACAAACCGGTAAGCCCGTTGCCGCTGCCGCTGCCAACGCGCCAGGCTCAGACAGCGAGCGCACATCATTGATAATGTGAGCCCCTGCGCTGGCGGCTTCACGAATCACGTCGGCTTTGGACGTATCGACTGATATCCATACCTCAAAGCGTTGAGCGATAGCTTCGACCACCGGAATCACCCGTTCAAGCTCCTCCTCAACGCTCACTTCATCAGCGCCCGGACGCGTGGACTCGCCCCCCACGTCAATGATTGTTGCGCCAGCGTTCACCATCTCGTTAGTGTGCGTTAACGCATCGACCAGCGCATTGTGTTTACCACCATCGGAAAAAGAGTCCGGCGTGACGTTGAGAATGCCCATCACATGTGGAAATGACAAATCGAGATGGGAATCACGGGCGAACAGTTTCATGGTGAAAAACTCCTTGTGGTTCAATGTATAGATGTAAAAAACCCCGGACCAGCCGGGGTTTTATTAAAAGACCTGACGTCTTATTTGTCGAACTGTTCTGACATGGTATTGCCTGGATTCGGCGTACGCGGTTCATCGACCGGACGCGGGGCCTTTTGCGTACCGTTACTGTCTGAATTGCTGCTGCCCGGATCTTCCCAGCCTGCTGGCGGACGCACTTCACGGCGTGCCATCAGGTCGTCAATCTGCGGTGCATCAATGGTTTCATACTTCATCAGCGCATCTTTCATCGCGTGAAGAATGTCCATGTTTTCGCCCAGGATCTGGCGAGCGCGCTGATAGTTCGTATCAATCAGGTGTTTAACTTCCTGGTCGATAATACGGGCAGTTTCATCTGACATATGCTTGGCTTTTGCCACTGAACGGCCCAGGAACACTTCACCGTCTTCTTCAGCATACAGCAGCGGGCCCAGTTTCTCAGAGAAGCCCCACTGGGTAACCATGTTACGGGCCAGGTTGGTTGCCACTTTGATATCGTTAGAGGCACCGGTAGAGACATGTTCTGCACCGTAGATGATCTCTTCCGCCAGACGACCGCCGTACAGGGTCGAAATCTGACTTTCCAGCTTCTGACGGCTTGCGCTAATCGCATCGCCTTCAGGCAGGAAGAAGGTCACACCTAATGCACGACCGCGCGGGATAATGGTCACTTTGTGCACCGGATCGTGTTCCGGTACCAGACGACCAATAATCGCGTGGCCGGCCTCATGGTAAGCCGTAGACTCTTTCTGTGCTTCGGTCATCACCATGGAACGGCGCTCTGCACCCATCATGATTTTGTCTTTGGCTTTTTCGAATTCCACCATCGACACAACGCGTTTATTGCTGCGTGCAGCAAACAGCGCCGCTTCGTTCACCAGGTTCGCCAGATCGGCACCGGAGAAGCCTGGCGTACCGCGCGCAATGATGGCCGCATCAATGTCGGTTGCCAAGGGTACACGACGCATATGCACTTTCAGAATCTGCTCACGACCACGTACGTCTGGCAAGCCCACGACAACCTGACGGTCAAAGCGGCCAGGGCGCAGCAGCGCAGGGTCAAGTACGTCTGGACGGTTTGTCGCGGCAATCACGATGATGCCTTCGTTACCTTCAAAGCCATCCATTTCAACCAGCATCTGGTTCAGAGTTTGTTCACGCTCATCGTGCCCTCCCCCTAAACCGGCACCACGCTGGCGACCAACGGCATCGATCTCATCGATGAAGATAATGCACGGTGCCGCTTTCTTAGCCTGTTCAAACATGTCACGGACGCGAGACGCACCCACACCGACGAACATTTCAACAAAGTCAGAACCTGAAATGGTAAAGAACGGTACTTTCGCCTCACCGGCAATGGCTTTCGCCAGCAGGGTTTTACCGGTACCCGGCGGGCCGACCATCAGAACGCCTTTCGGGATTTTACCCCCCAGCTTCTGGAAACGGCTCGGTTCACGCAGGTATTCGACCAGCTCACCGACTTCCTCTTTCGCTTCGTCACAGCCTGCTACGTCAGCAAAAGTGGTTTTAATCTGATCTTCCGTTAGCATGCGGGCTTTGCTCTTACCAAAGGACATTGCGCCTTTGCCGCCACCGCCCTGCATTTGCCGCATGAAGAAAATCCACACACCAATCAGCAGTAACATTGGGAACCAGGAAATGAAGATCGACGCCAGCAGGCTCGGCTCTTCAGGCGGCTCACCAACCACTTTAACGTTCTTGGTCAACAGGTTATCGAGTAACTTGGGATCATTGACAGGAATGTAGGTGGTGTATTTATTACTGTCTTTTTTGGTTACGTTAATTTCACGCCCGTTAATACGTGCCTCGCGGACCTGATCCTGGTTCACTTCCGACAGGAAGGTTGAATAATCAACCCTACGGCCATTTGACTCGCTGGGCCCAAAGCTCTGGAAGACTGACATCAGTACAACCGCGATGACTAGCCAGAGAATCAGGTTTTTCGCCATGTCACTCAAGGGATTAACCTCATATTACAACGGTGTTAACAGATAGCGTAGGGTACTATAGATCCTTCGTACATGGAATCGCAGCGGGAAGGCTGGATGATCCACCACGTTGGCTACAGCTTGCGCCCAGTCGCCACAATATAAACTTCACGTGAACGTGAACGTGAAGCGTCAGGCTTACGTATTTTCACTTTCGTGAACAGGGATCGAATTTCACGCAGGTATTCATCAAAGCCATCCCCTTGGAACACTTTCACTACAAAACTCCCGCCGGGAGCCAAAATGTCACGACACATCTCTAACGCCAGCTCAACCAAATACATCGACCGGGGAATATCTACGGCAGGTGTACCACTCATATTCGGTGCCATATCAGACATGACGACCTGGACTTTCTGATCGCCCACACGCTCAAGCAACGCGTTAATCACCGATTCTTCACGAAAATCGCCTTGAAGAAAATCGACACCAACAATAGGATCCATAGGCAGGATATCACATGCAATGACACGCCCTTTGGACCCAATTTGCTGTACCACATATTGCGACCAGCCACCGGGTGCAGCACCCAGATCTACCACGGTCATACCGGGTTTGAAAAGCTTGTCACCCTGTTGTATTTCATCAAGTTTAAACCAGGCGCGCGAACGCAACCCTTTTTTCTGTGCCTGGAGCACGTATTTATCGCTAAAGTGTTCCTGTAGCCAGCGGCTGGAGCTGGCTGAACGCTTTTTACCGGTCATAAAATTTCCAACTAAATCGTCATCGTAGCGATAAATCTGCACGCAGTAGGTTGCGTCGATTTGGCGATATACCCGAGATGGCGGTAGAATGAACCGTTTTCAATCCCCGAGTAAGTAAATAATACGATGAATCTAAGTACCAAACAAAAACAGCACCTGAAAAGCCTCGCCCATCCGCTCAAGCCAGTCGTCATGCTCGGAGGCAATGGCCTGACCGAAGGTGTGCTGGCAGAGATCGAACACGCGCTGGGACACCACGAGTTAATCAAGGTGAAAGTCGCCTCTGAAGATCGTGAGACCCGGCAGCTGATCGTCGACGCTATCGTACGTGAAACTGGCGCCGTCAACGTTCAGTTGATAGGTAAAACGCTGGTGCTGTATCGCCCCGCTAAAGAGAGCAAGATTTCTCTGCCACGTTAAGTGGGCAAAGAAAGTGCCATGCTCTTACATGGGATAAAAGGCCGCAGCGCGGCCTTTTTCCTTTCTTTACATTGTACTGCAACCCGTTACAAAAGGTTGCCACCTGTCAGATGTATTCCACCTTCAGGATTTCGTACTCCACATCGCCGCCCGGCGTTTTGATAATCGCTACGTCATCGGCTTCTTTCCCCACCAGGCCACGCGCCATTGGCGAGTTAACAGAAATCAGATTTTGCTTAAAGTCTGCTTCATCGTCACCTACGATGCGGTACGTAAACTCTTCATCCGTATCCACATTCAGGACCGTCACCGTCGCGCCAAAAATGACGCGGCCGGTTTTAGGCATTTGGGTGACGTCGATAACCTGCGCATTAGAGAGTTTGGCCTCAATCTCCTGAATACGTCCCTCACAGAACCCCTGTTCTTCACGCGCAGCGTGGTATTCGGCATTCTCTTTCAAATCGCCGTGCTCGCGGGCCTCCGCGATGGAGGCAATAATGCGCGGGCGTTTCACCGTTTTCAGCTCATGCAGCTCTTCGCGCAGCCTTTCAGCGCCTCTTAACGTCATCGGAATCTGGTTCATTTTAGCTCCTCGTCATCAATCCTGTTTCACGGTGCATCCTGACCGGTGACTGCAGAAAAAAGCGTTCTGCGGCGCCATGCCTCATTTTGCAAATAAAAGAAGACTGACCCGGAAATGTTCCAGGCCAGAAAAGGTTTTGCAATTTGATACGTATTTTACCCCAGAGTTCCCTGCGGGTCATCGTTTACTTTGCACCGTCCAGGGACGTAGTATTGTCGCCTTCACCTGTCAGTTGCCGCGAGATTATGCGATTTTCACGACTTGTTACCGGATTAACCTGTGCGTTTATGCTGCAGGCACAAGCAGCACCCGTTGATGAATACATGCAGTATCTGCCAGATGGTGCCAACCTGGCTTTACTGGTGCAAAAAGTGGGCGCAACTACGCCGATCATTGATTACCACGGGAAACAGATGGCGCTTCCCGCCAGTACCATGAAAGTCATCACCGCGCTGGCGGCATTACTGGAACTGGGCGGTGATTATCGTTTTCAAACGACCTTTGAGACCAAAGGTGCGCTGATCGATGGCACACTGAATGGCGATCTTGTTGCCTGTTTCGCTGGCGATCCCACGCTGGGCCGCCAGGATCTGCGTAATATGGTCGCAGCCTTAAAAAAACAAGGCATCACGCATATCAAAGGCAATCTGGTCATTGATACCTCGGTGTTTGCCAGCCATGATGCGGCGCCGGGTTGGCCGTGGAACGATATGACGCAGTGCTTTAGCGCACCGCCCGCTGCGGCTATCGTCGATAAAAACTGTTTCTCCGTGTCGCTCTACAGTGCGGATAAGCCCGGCGAAAACGCCTTCGTGCGCATCGCCTCTTATTATCCGGCGCACATGCTGAGCCAGGTGCGCACCATTGGGCGCAACAGTGGCGAGGGTCAGTATTGCGAACTGGATGTGGTGCCGGGTGAGCTGAACCGCTATACCCTGACCGGCTGTCTGCGTCAGCGTAGCGATCCCCTTCCGCTGGCCTTTGCCGTTCAGGATGGTGCCGCCTGGGCCGGCGAGATTCTGAAATCTGAACTGCGTTCCGCCGGTATTGATTACAGCGGACATCTGCTGCGCCAGACACAGGTCACTGAGCCGGGCACCGTGCTGGCCTCAACCCAGTCTGCGCCGCTGCATACGCTGCTGCATATGATGCTGAAGAAGTCCGACAATATGATCGCCGACACGGTGTTCCGCACCATTGGCCATCATTACTTTAATGTGCCGGGCACCTTCCGCGCTGGGTCAGACGCGGTGCGCCGTATCCTGCGTGAAAAAGCGAATATCGATTTGGGTAACAGTATCCAGGTTGATGGTTCCGGCTTGTCGCGCCACGATCTCATCTCTCCTGCCACCATGATGCAGGTGCTGCAGTACATTGCGCAAAATGACAGCAAGCTGGATTATATTTCCATGCTGCCCCTGGCGGGTCATGACGGCACGCTGCAATATCGCGGCGGCCTCCATGAAGCCGGTCTGGATGGCAAAGTCTCTGCCAAAACGGGTTCACTGCAGGGCGTTTACAACCTTGCCGGTTTTATCACCACGTCCAGCGGGGCGCGCGTTGCGTTTGTGCAGTTCCTGTCCGGCTATGCTGTACCGCCTGAAGATCAGCGCACGCGCCGTATTCCACTGGTGCGGTTCGAAAGTCGGCTCTATCGCGATATCAACAAGAACTACTAACTGATGTCGATAAAAGCGCAGTGGGATTAACGCCGCTGCGCTTTTTTATTGGCCTGACAGGCGTTCACCCTTCCCCTTTGCCTCACTGTTTTATTCTTATTGCCATCGCGTTAGTGACGTTCCTCTGACTGACGCCACGGGCCATTAAACACGCCGTGAGCCGCGATACGTTAGCCACGTAAGTGAACCTCAGGCTTTTATGCGAAGGAGGGAAAGCATAGTGAGATATAGGCTGTATGAAGAAACTGGCAGACATACGCCAGGGCTGCGCGGGTGAACCCAGCGCCTGCCCGCTGGATTTCGGCGTATACGTCGAAGCGGGTAGCAGGAGGTTTGTCCCCTGCCTGCGGCATTTGAGTTATCAACGGCAAGGCGTGATAGCGGGCAAAGACAGGCCGGAAAGAAAACTGCCCCCATTCCGGCAGAAGGGGTCAGCAAAGTGTGTTAACGCTGATAAATGATTTCGACGCCTTCGTCGTCATCTTCATCCCAGTCGTCATCCCACTCTTCATCGTCTTCAACAGCCGCGTTCTCGAGGGCTTCTTTGTGGTAGTCGTCCCACATGAATTCCACTTTCTCAGGCTGTTTTTCTTCAACGTCCGCTTCTTTCGGATTGGCGTTGATAAAGCTCATCACATCCCAGCACAGGTCGGTCACGCCCTGACGGCTGGCCGCCGAAATAAGGTAGTACTTCTCTTCCCAGCCCAGCGCCTCAGCAATGGCTTTTGCGCGCGCCTGTGCTTCTTCTTCATCAATCAGATCGACTTTGTTAAACACCAGCCAGCGCGGCTTGTTGAATAACTTATCGCTGTATTTTTCCAGCTCACCCAGAATAATACGGGCGTTCTCAACCAGATCGCTCTCGTCAATCGGGGCGATGTCAATCAGGTGCAACAGAACACGGCAGCGTTCCAGATGTTTCAGGAAGCGAATCCCCAGACCGGCGCCTTCTGCAGCACCTTCAATCAGTCCCGGAATATCGGCGACGACGAAGCTCTGCTCGCTGTCCATACGTACAACGCCCAGGCTGGGTACCAGGGTGGTAAAAGGATAATCAGCCACTTTCGGCTTGGCAGCGGAAACCGCACGGATAAAGGTGGATTTACCGGCATTCGGTAAGCCCAGCATGCCCACGTCAGCCAGCAGCATCAGCTCCAGTTGCAGGTCACGTTTCTCGCCTGCGGTGCCCATGGTTTTCTGCCGTGGAGTACGGTTGACCGAGGATTTAAAACGGGTGTTACCCAGACCGTGCCAGCCGCCTTTTGCCACCATCAGCGTCTGCTGGTGACGCGTCATATCGCCCAGTGTCTCGCCCGTTCCCTGGTCAATAACGCGGGTTCCGACGGGGACTTTAATCGTAATATCTTTGCCGCGTTTACCGGTACAGTCGCGACTCTGACCATTCTGACCACGCTCAGCGCGGAAAGATTTTTCGAAACGATAATCGATCAGGGTGTTAAGGTTTTCGTCAGCGACTAAGTATACGTCACCGCCATCACCACCATCACCGCCGTCCGGGCCGCCTTTTGGGATATATTTTTCACGGCGGAAACTGACACAGCCATTACCGCCATCACCTGCGACGACCAAAATTGTCGCTTCATCAACAAACTTCATTTTCTTTCTCCGTCACACAATCGTCTGCAACAGGCTGCAAACGGGTCCGCCAGGGTCGTTCTGCGCTGACCAGCGGCGGATAAATCAAAACTGGCTCTCGCCAGCATGTACATAAAGTGTACAACACGCAGCCAGGCTATGTCGCCTGTCTGGCGACAGGTCGCAGAATGTAAAAAGCCCCGCAAGAGTTGCGGGGCCTTCAATTCGTGCGTTCAGACGGTAGCCGTCTGCGTCACGACAACCTTACTCAGCAACGATGCTGATGTATTTACGGTTGTTCGGACCTTTAACTTCGAATTTTACTTTGCCGTCTGCGGTAGCAAACAGAGTGTGGTCACGACCACAACCTACGTTGTTACCGGCGTGGAATTTGGTACCACGCTGACGAACGATGATGCTGCCTGCCAGAACAGATTCACCACCGAAACGTTTTACACCCAGACGTTTTGCATTGGAGTCACGACCATTTCGAGTCGAACCACCAGCCTTTTTATGTGCCATTTGTCAGATCTCCTCTTACGCCGTGATACCAGTGATTTTCACATCAGTAAACCACTGGCGATGGCCAGCTTGCTTACGGTAGTGCTTACGACGACGAAACTTAACGATTTTAACTTTCTCGCCACGACCATGAGCAACAACTTCTGCCTTGATCACACCGCCTGAAACCAGTGGCGCGCCGATTTTCACGTCTTCGCCATTTGCAATCATCAGAACCTGGTCAAACTCGATGGTTTCACCGGTTGCGATGTCCAGCTTTTCCAAGCGAACGGTCTGACCTTCGCTTACTCGGTGTTGTTTACCACCACTTTGGAAAACCGCGTACATATAAAACTCCGCTTCTGCGCTTGCCTTTTAGTTCATCAGGCGGCGCGCTAAATATTCACAATAGGGCGCGAATTCTACGCAAAACTCAAACAGAAGACAAGAGCACTTTGCACACTCTTGCAGAAAAAAAACACAGGCTCAATGCAAACGTTTCTCAACCTGAAAATTCAAGTACAATCAGTAACAGATTACTGAACGCTGGCTGGGTAAAACCGCTTACCATGGCAGAGAAACGAGTCATAGCTGAAAAGACGAATGAACTTAGAACAGATTAACGAATTAACCGCACAGGACATGGCTGCCGTTAACCAGACCATACTCGACCAGCTGAATTCAGATGTCTCGCTCATCAACCAGCTGGGTTATTACATCATCAGTGGCGGCGGTAAACGCATCCGGCCCATGATTGCCGTGCTGTCTGCTCGCGCCATGGGTTACCAGGGCGATTTACACGTGACCAACGCGGCGCTGATCGAATTTATCCACACCGCCACGCTGTTGCATGACGATGTCGTGGATGAATCCGATATGCGCCGTGGAAAAGCCACCGCGAACGCCGCATTTGGTAACGCGGCCAGCGTACTGGTCGGTGATTTTATTTATACCCGCGCTTTCCAGATGATGACCAGCATGGGCTCGTTGCGCATTCTGGCGCTGATGTCCGAGGCGGTGAACGTGATCGCTGAAGGAGAAGTGCTCCAGCTGATGAACGTCAACGATCCCGACATCACCGAAGAGAGCTATATGCGGGTGATATACAGCAAAACCGCGCGCTTATTTGAAGCCGCCTCTCAGGCCTCGGCGATTCTGGCGGAAGCGACGCCAGCGCAGGAAAAAGCGCTGCAGGATTACGGACGTTATTTGGGAACGGCTTTCCAGTTAATCGATGACTTACTGGACTACAGTGCCGATGGTGAAACCCTGGGCAAAAATACCGGTGACGATCTCAGCGAAGGTAAACCCACGCTGCCTCTGCTTCATGCTATGAACAACGGATCGCCTGAACAGGCTAAAATGATCCGTGAGGCGATTGAACAGGGGAACGGCCGCCATTTACTGGCTCCCGTTCTGGAAGCGATGAACCAGTGCGGCTCTCTGGAATGGACGCGCAAGCGTGCTGAGCAGGAAGCGGATAAGGCCATCGCGGCATTACAAATCCTGCCTGAAACCCCATGGCGCACAGCGCTGGAATCTCTGGCTCACATGTCGGTTCAACGCGATTTCTAATCGCTGACGGGGCCTGACGGCCTCGTCTTCTTTCTTTCCCCCGCCGCGGTTGCAGTCATTACCATCCTTTTGCGTCAGGCCGCGCAGTTCTGTCTGCTTACGGAAATATTACTGGAACCTTATGGAAATTTTCTGATATAAACCACCATAAGTTTCCAGATGTATTTTAAAGCACGTCAGAATCCCCCCGCGCGCTTCGCACTGACAAGGAGAAAACAGTAATGCAAAAAAGGACAGAGGACTGGCATCCTGCCGATATTATTGCCGCACTGCGCAAACGTGGTACAACGCTGGCGGCATTGTCCCGCCAGGCAGGATTAAGCTCATCAACACTGGCTAACGCCCTTTCACGGCCATGGCCAAAAGGGGAATGGTTGATTGCTGATGCGATCAATGTCCACCCATCAGAGATATGGCCAAGCCGCTATTACGATCCTGAAACGAACAGCCTACTGGATCGAAAAAAACGTGTGCGATCGTCCGATCAGACGACCAAAAACTAACATCGGGTTAGTGCCAGACGAAAAAAAACCAGCCCGTATGCCAGGCTGGTTTTTTACAGGCCTGTCCGAAACATTATTCGCCGCTGACGCGCTCGATGTTTGCGCCCATCGCTTTTAGCTTATCTTCGATATGCTCGTAACCCCGATCGATGTGGTAAATGCGATCGACCAGCGTTGTGCCTTCCGCTATACACCCTGCCAGCACCAGGCTTGCCGATGCACGGAGATCCGTCGCCATCACCTGCGCGCCCGACAAGGTTTCCACACCGTGACAGATTGCGGTATTGCTCTCAATTTCCGCGTGAGCACCCATACGAATCAGTTCAGGGATGTGCATAAAACGGTTTTCAAAAATGGTTTCGGTGATTAGCCCCGTGCCTTCCGCGACCAGATTCAGCAGGGTGAACTGCGCCTGCATATCGGTTGGGAAACCCGGATGAGGAGCGGTACGCACGTTGACCGCTTTAGGGCGCTTACCGTGCATATCCAGGCTGATCCAGTCTTCACCGGTTTCAATGTCTGCACCGGCATCACGCAGTTTCGCCAGCACTGCGTCCAGAGTGTCAGGCTGCGCATTGCGGCACAGCACTTTCCCCCCCGAAATAGCAGCCGCCACCAGGAAGGTGCCGGTCTCAATACGGTCTGGCAGGACGCGATAAACCCCACCGCCCAGACGCTCAACGCCTTCAATGGTGATTTTATCCGTGCCTGCGCCCGAAATTTTTGCACCCAGCGTATTAAGGAAATTGGCGGTATCCACGATTTCAGGTTCACGCGCCGCGTTCTCAATCACCGTGGTCCCGGTTGCCAGCGTCGCGGCACTCATAATGGTCACCGTCGCGCCTACGCTGACTTTATCCATCACGATCAGCGCCCCTTTCAGGCGACCGTTAACTGAGGCTTTTACATAGCCTTCTTCCAGCTTAATCTCGGCACCCAACTGCTCAAGACCCGAGATATGCAGGTCTACCGGGCGCGCACCGATGGCGCAACCGCCGGGCAGTGAGACTTCGCCCTGACCGAAACGGGCCACTAACGGACCAAGCGCCCAAATAGAGGCACGCATGGTTTTCACAAGGTCATAGGGTGCACAAAAAACGTCTACGCCGCTGGCATCGACGTGAACAGAACCGTTGCGCTCAACCTTCGCACCTAACTGGGTTAACAGCTTCATAGTGGTGTCGATGTCACGCAGCTTCGGCACATTCGTAATCTCAACCGGCTCTTCGGCCAGTAAAGCTGCAAACAGAATTGGCAGTGCGGCGTTCTTCGCCCCGGAAATGGTGACTTCACCACTTAAACGGGTGGGGCCTTGCACACGAAATTTATCCATTAACACGGTTCTCAATTAACTGGCTATTAAACGGTCGCGCAGGTGGCGCAGCCCTTGCGGGGATCAGAAACCGTTCAGTTTACGGTCACGCGCCCACTCTGCAGGCGTGTAGGTTTTGATGGATACCGCATGAATGCGGTTATCCGCAATGAATTCCATCAGCGGCGCATAAACAGCCTGCTGTTTCTTAACGCGGCTTAACTCACCAAACAGTTCGCCCACGGCGATCACCTGGAAATGGCTGCCATCGTTGCTCATGACATGAACTTCTTCTAAAGGCAGTGCTGCCATCAGCACAGCCTGAATTTCACTGTTTTCCATTGCTCTTAACTTCACTTAATAATAATAAGGCTGACATAGTAGAGGAAAGTGCCTGATTCTTAAATACGCAAAAGCCCCTGTCGGCGACCGGGGCTAAGGCTGAGAAGGCGAATAGAGCGCTTTAATCCGCAGAAACAATAATTTGTTGCAGGTTGTAAAGGGTGATCAACGACTGCAGTTTGTCACCGATGCCAACAAACTGCAGCGCGCCGCCCTGCTGCGAGACGATTTCCCGCAGGTGGACCAACAGCGCCAGGCCTGAGGTATCCACCCGTTCCAGAGCTGAAACGTCGATCAGCGTCGCCCCGCTAATCAACGTTTCACGCTGCTCCCAGAGATCCAGCAGCGTGTCACGATCCAGCTCACCTTCCAGCCGTAGCGTGTTCGCCTCGCGGCTCCAGTGCAGTGAGGGCTGCATTATTTGTTTTGATCCAGTGTGATTGGCTGTTTCGCTGACGCTTCAAGTTGCGCAGTCAGTGCATCAATCCCTTTCGTACGTAACAGATCGCCCCACTCATTTTGTTTCGTGGTGATCATGCTGACCCCTTCTGCGATCATATCGAACGCCTGCCAGTTACCGGTCTGGCTGTTTTTACGCCACTGGAAATCCAGGCGCACTGGCGGACGGCCCTGAGGATCGATGATCGTCACACGGATGGCGACAATATTGGCGTTGCCCAGCGGTTTCGCAGGTTCAATCTGGTAAGTCTGACCGTGATAAAGCGCTAACGCCTGGCCATAGGCCTGAGCCAGATAATCACCAAAAGCCTTAAAATAGGCTTCGCGCTGTGCCGGTGTGGCTTCCCGATAGAAACGGCCCAGGACTAACGCCCCCGCATATTTAATCTGCACATAAGGCAGCAGCTCCTGGCGGACGATATCACGCAGGTAGTTGGGATCCTGCTTGATTTTCGCCTGCTCGCTTTTCAGGCGGGTAAAAGTTTTATTAGCCGCTTCATTCATCAACGTATAAGGATTGCTTTGATCGGCTGCTGTCGCCGCCAATGGCGCGATCGCCAGCATGGCAATCATCAGAAAACGTTTAAACATCATGTTATCCCTCTGTTAAGGTTGAGCGGCTGCGGGAGCGGCAGTATCGCCACCCTGCGCATCCTTACTGTCACCGGTTTGCTTGTTACCTTTGTTGTCGCCGCTTTTATACAGGAACTGGCCTATCAGGTCCTCCAGTACCATCGCCGACTTGGTATCACGTATCGTGCCACCATCGTTTAACATCGCCGAGCCAAGCTCAGGATCGTCAAAGCCAACGTTTAACGACAGAAACTGCTCGCCCAGCAAGCCCTGAGTACGGATGGCCAGCGAACTGGTGTCCGGAATCTGGTTGGCATACTTGTCGCTGATATCCATCGTGACGCGTGGCAGTAATGTTTTCGGTTCAAGTGAAATATCTGTCACCCGACCAATCACGACACCACCAATTTTAACAGGCGAACTGACTTTCAGGCCGCCGATATTATCGAAGGTGGCATACAGCTTCCAGGTGGGTTCTGTCCCCAGCGATTTAAGATCCGCCACGCGCAGGCAAAGGAACAGCACCGCTAACAGTGCCATGATCATAAAAACGCCAACCCAAATTTCGCTTTTTTTGCTTTGCATCGCATCAATTCCCAAACATCAGTGCTGTCAGCACAAAATCTAAACCGAGGACCGCCAGTGATGCATGCACCACGGTGCGCGTCGTGGCGCGACTAATACCTTCAGAGGTCGGAATCGCATCGTAACCATTAAACAGCGCGATCCAGGTAACCGTGACGGCAAAAACGGCGCTTTTAATAATGCAGTTAACCACATCGCTACGAAAATCGACGGCATTTTGCATCGCCGACCAGAAGAAGCCAGGGTCAATACCTTTCCAGCTCACGCCCACCAGCGCGCCGCCGGTAATCCCTACGGCGGTGAAGATGAGCGCCAGCAGCGGCATGCTGATAAAACCTGCCCAAAAACGTGGTGAGACAACACGGCGCAGAGGATCGACCGCCATCATCTCCATGCTGGACAGCTGTTCCGTGGCCTTCATCAGCCCAATCTCAGCCGTTAACGCCGACCCTGCCCGACCTGCAAACAGCAGGGCTGTGACAACCGGCCCCAGTTCACGTAGCAATGACAGTGCCACCAACATGCCCAGGCTGGTTTCTGCACCATAGGTGTTTAATACCAGATAGCCCTGCAACCCCAGCACCATGCCGATAAATAACCCGGAGACCACAATGATCACCAAAGACAGGACGCCAATGCTGTAGAGTTGTTTGACTAACAGCGGGAAGTGTTTGCGAAACGCGGGTTTACCGACCAGCGCATGAAAAAGCATCAATCCGGCACGCCCAAAGCTGGCGCAGGTTCCAATCCCCCGACGTCCTAATGACGCCAGTGCTTTTAACAACATCAGCTTAGCTTCTCCCTGACCCGGTTAAATCGGCCAAATAATCGCCCGCCGGAAAACGAAACGGTACGGGCCCGTCCGCGATGCCGTCGATAAACTGGCGCACGCGTGGGTCATTGTTGGCACGCAAATCGGGCGTGGTCCCGTGCGCGATAATTTTTTGTCCCGCAACGATATAAGCATAATCGGCAATACTTAACACTTCAGGCACGTCATGCGACACCACAATGCATGTCAGTCCCAGTGCATGGTTAAGCTCATCAATCAGTTTAACCAGTACGCCCATGGTAATAGGATCCTGACCCACAAACGGCTCATCGAACATAATTAACTCGGGCTCCAGAGCAATAGCCCGAGCCAGGGCCACCCTGCGCGCCATTCCGCCCGAAAGCTCCGCAGGTTTCAACTGCGCGGCACCCCGTAACCCCACGGCTTCCAGCTTCATCATGACGGTGCTGTGCAGAAGCGCCGCCGGCAACCGTGTGTGTTCACGAAGCGGCCAGGCCACATTTTCGTAGACGGTTAAATCGGTAAAAAGTGCACCGGACTGAAACAGCATGCTCATCTTTTTACGCGCTTCATACAATCGGGTGCGCGACAATGTCGGAATGTTCTCGTCCCGGAACCAGATCTCGCCGCTGTCAGGCTGAAGTTGCCCGCCAATCAAGCGCAGCAGCGTTGTTTTCCCGATCCCTGACGGCCCCATGATCGCCGTCACTTTGCCTTTGGGTACCGTAAGGGAAATATCGTCGAAAATTTTGCGATCGCCACGTGAGAAACTCACGCCACGAACCTCAACCAGGTTCGTTTTTTGTTGGATCATTATCACCTCTATTACGGATCGGGCGTAAACATAGGGTACGATGGTACCCTGTTAAGGTTAAACGCACGATAGCTTTACAGAAACTTAATGCAAAGATTTGGCGAAAACGGTCATAAAATTTACTTTTGTCGCTCGGACGGTCAAAATCAGCGCCTGTTTTGTCACATCGAACCTGAAGGCAAGCCAACAGGGGTTTTAAGCAAGGATTTTTCATGTTCGTCGCAACCGCACTGCTGATTATCGGACTGCTTTTACTGGCTTATGGTGCCGATCGTCTGGTGTTTAGTGCTGCAATACTTTGCCGATCGTTCGGGATCCCACCGTTAATCATCGGCATGACCGTCGTCAGTATCGGTACCTCGCTTCCGGAGATCATCCTTTCCTTCTCCGCTGCGCAGTATGGCCAAATGGATCTGGCGGTGGGCACCGCGCTTGGTTCGAACATCACCAATATACTTTTGATTCTCGGCGGCGCGGCGCTGTTGCATCCGCTCAGCATCCATTCCAACTTAATTCGCCGTGAACTGCCGCTGATGGTGCTGGTCTCATTACTGAGCGGTATTACGCTGTTTGATAACTATCTTAGTCGACTGGACGGTATCGCCCTGATTGCCATCGCCGCGATTTATCTGATTGTGACTATTCGCATCGCGCGTAAAGCAGAAAATGACAATAACGATACGCTGACGCGTGAACAACTGGCTGAGCTGCCACGCGAAGAGACGGGTAACACCGTGGCCTTTCTCTGGCTGGCTGTCGCCCTGATTATCCTGCCCATGTCAACACACATGGTGATTGATAATGCGACGGTCTTTGCCGACTACTTTGGCGTGAGTGAACTGGTTATGGGGCTGACGCTTATCGCCGTCGGCACCAGTCTGCCGGAGCTGGCCACGGTCATCGCCGGTGCGTTGAAAGGCGAAGATGATATTGCGATAGGTAACCTGATTGGGGCCAATATTTATAACCTCGCTATCGTGTTGGGCCTGCCGGCACTGATTCACCCCGGCAGCGTCGATTATCACGCTTTTGCACGCGATTACTGGATAATGCTTGGCGTAAGCGTACTGTTCGCCATGCTTTGTCTGTTGCGCCACCGCCGCATTGGCCGTACGGCGGGGACGCTTTTACTCTGTGGTTTCTTCGTCTGGGTAACGTTGCTGTGGCTACAGCCAGCGTTTATGGGCGGCTAAAAAGGACAGATTTGCCATGTCACATCAGCAACCAACGGTAGAGTTTGATTTTCAGCGAGCCGGTAAAACGGTTCTGCGCATTGAGCGCGAAGGCCTTGAGCAGCTTGACCAGTATATCAACGAGGCTTTTTCCGACGCCTGCGCCATGATTTATGCCTGTAAGGGAAAAGTGGTGGTTATGGGGATGGGCAAGTCAGGTCATATTGGTAAAAAAATGGCGGCGACCTTTGCCAGCACCGGCACGCCGGCTTTCTTTGTGCATCCAGCGGAAGCCAGCCACGGCGACCTGGGAATGGTGGGTAAAGACGACGTGGTGCTTGCCATTTCCAATAGCGGCGAATCCAGCGAGATTCTGGCGCTGATTCCGGTGGTGAAACGCCAGCAGATTAAACTGATCTGTCTGACCAGTCGACCTGAAAGCGCCATGGCCCGGGCGGCCGATATCCATCTTTGCGTCAAGGTGCCGCAGGAAGCCTGTCCAATGGGCCTGGCCCCTACAACCAGTACCACCGCAGCTTTGGTGATGGGCGATGCACTGGCGGTCTCGCTGCTGGAGGCACGCGGCTTCACGCCTGAAGATTTCGCGCTGTCGCATCCGGGCGGTGCGCTGGGCCGTAAACTGCTGCTGCACGTGAGCGACATCATGCACAGCGGTGATGAGTTACCGCACGTCACGCGGGATGCATCATTGCGGGATGCGTTGCTGGAGATAACCCGTAAAAATCTGGGCCTGACCGTGATTGTTGACGATTTGATGAAGATTGAAGGCGTTTTTACTGATGGTGACCTGCGCCGCATCTTTGACATGGGCATCGATTTTCAAAAAGCGACCATCGCAGAAGTCATGACGCGTGGCGGCATCCGCGTACGTCCGAACGTGCTGGCCGTCGATGCGCTGAATTTAATGCAAACCAAAAACATTACCTCCCTGCTGGTAGCCGATGACGACCATCTGCTGGGTGTGGTACATATGCATGACATGCTGCGCGCAGGCGTAGTGTAAACAGGAAGACACAATGCAGTCTGAGATTGCCGCTATAGAAACATGTTACGGCCCGGTCAGTGCCGACATTATGGCCCGTGCCGGGCACATTCGCCTGCTGATTTGCGATGTGGACGGCGTGATGTCTGATGGCCTGATCTACATGGGTAACAGTGGAGAAGAACTGAAAACCTTTAATGTGCGCGACGGTTACGGCATTCGTTGCCTGCTGACCTCGGACATTGAAGTGGCTATTATTACCGGCCGCACGGCCCGGTTACTGGAAGACCGCTGCAAAACGCTGGGGATTCGCCATCTTTATCAGGGGCAATCAGATAAGCTTTTGGCCTATCGCGAACTTCTGGATACACTGTCGCTCTCTGACGAGCAGGTGGCTTATATTGGTGACGATCTGATCGACTGGCCAGTTATGGCAAAAGTAGGGCTCAGCGTAGCGGTGGCCGATGCGCACCCGCTGCTGTTAGCGCGAGCGCGTTACGTCACACGTATTGCCGCTGGGCGCGGCGCAGTGCGTGAACTGTGCGATCTCATTTTGATGGCGCAAAATAAATTTGAGGATGCCAAAGGGCAATCAGTATGAGTAAAAGCAGGCGTTGGATAACGTTGGGGCTGGCCTTGATTGCGCTGGTGCTCATTGGCTGGAATTTCACTAACCGGGACAGCGACGATGGCGCACCGGTAATGAATAATGATCAAACGCCAACCTACACCAGTGCCAATTCGCATACCGTAGTTTACAACCCTCAGGGTGGCCTGGCTTATAAGCTAATCTCGGACAAAGTTACGTATTTCGAAAATACGGGAACCAGCTGGTTTGATAATCCGGTCATGACAACCTACGACGAGAATAAAATGCCGACCTGGACGGTACGTTCAGATAAAGCAAAGCTCACTAAAGATCGTATGCTGTATTTATATGGTCATGTTGAGCTGAATGCGCTGGCGCCAGATTCTGAACTGGAGCGCATCAAAACGGATAACGCTCAGGTCAATCTTGTCACTCAGGACGTCGCCTCGGACGATCAGGTGACGTTATATGGCCGCAGTTTTAACTCTACCGGCATGAAAATGCGTGGAAATTTACGGACAAAGCAAGCCGAGTTACTCGAAAAGGTCAAAACCTCTTATGAAATTCAAAATGAACAAAAACAGCATTAAGTTTTTACTGGCCAGCCTGCTGCTTGCAGCCAGCCTGCCGGCGCTGGCGCTGACCGGTGACTCGGACAAACCCGTTAATATCGACTCTGAAAATCAGTCGCTGGATCTGCAAGGCAACGTCGCGACCTTTACCGGTAATGTGGTCGTAACTCAAGGGTCGATCAAGATTACGGCAGATAAAGTCGTGGTGACACGTCCGGGCGGCGACAGCAAAAAAACTATCGTTGATGCTTACGGCAATCCGGCGACCTTCTATCAGATGCAGGACAACGGTAAACCGGTACAGGGACACGCGTCCAAACTGCATTACGAGCTTGCTAATCACTTTGTTGAGCTGACGGGCAATGCGTACATTGAGCAGTTGGACAGCAATATTAAAGGCGACCGCATTACTTACCTGGTCAAAGAGCAAAAAATGCAGGCTTACAGCCAGGGCCAGAGCAAGCGCGTGACCACAGTTCTGGTGCCGTCGCAGTTGCAGGACAAGCCCGCGTCAACCAATAGCGAAAAAAAGAGTAACTGATCACTATGGCCACATTAATCGCAGAGAACCTGGCGAAGGCGTACAAAGGCCGTCGCGTGGTTGAAGACGTCAGTCTGCAGGTAAAATCCGGTGAAATCGTCGGCCTGCTCGGCCCAAACGGTGCCGGTAAAACCACCACCTTCTATATGGTGGTCGGGATTGTTCCGCGCGATGCGGGCCGCATTGTCATCGACGATGAAGACATCAGTATTCTGCCGCTCCACGCGCGTGCGCGTCGCGGTATCGGCTACCTGCCCCAGGAAGCGTCAATCTTCCGGCGTCTGAGCGTTTACGACAACCTGATGGCCGTGCTGCAAATTCGTGATGATTTAACCGAAGAACAGCGACAGGATCGGGCGAATGAGCTCATGGATGAGTTCCATATTGCACATCTGCGCGACAATATGGGACAGTCACTGTCGGGCGGTGAACGTCGCCGTGTGGAAATTGCCCGTGCGCTGGCCGCAAATCCCAAATTCATTCTGCTGGATGAGCCTTTTGCCGGTGTTGACCCGATTTCCGTTATTGATATCAAAAAGATTATTGAACATCTGCGCGACAGTGGGCTTGGCGTGTTAATCACTGACCACAACGTGCGTGAAACGCTGGCGGTCTGTGAACGGGCCTATATTGTCAGCCAGGGCAACCTGATTGCTCACGGTACGCCGAATGAAGTCCTTGCAGATGAGCAGGTTAAACGTGTTTATTTGGGTGAAGAGTTCAGACTCTGATAAGGTGTCGTTAATACTGATGGTTACCCGGGAATATTCATCCTGTCTATGAAGCAAGGTTTACAACTCCGGCTCAGCCAGCAACTGGCGATGACCCCACAACTGCAACAGGCGATACGTCTGTTGCAGCTTTCTACGCTTGAACTTCAGCAAGAGCTACAGCTGGCCCTGGAAAGTAATCCCCTGCTTGAACAGACTGAACAGCATGAAGAAATAGACGCAAAAGAGTATCAGGAAGGCGAAGCGGGACTTGATACGCGTGAAGCGCTGGAACAAAAGGATATGCCCGAAGAGCTGCCGCTCGACGCGACCTGGGATGAAATCTATACCGCGGGAACGCCATCAGGAACCGGTACGGACTATCAGGATGACGAACTGCCCATCTACCAGGGCGAAACCACCCAGTCGCTGCAAGATTATCTGATGTGGCAGGTTGAGCTGACGCCGTTTAGCGATACCGATCGGGCGATCGCGACGTCTATCGTCGATGCCATTGACGATACGGGTTATCTTACCGTTTCGCTTGAAGACATTCTCGACAGTATCGGCGATGATGAGCTGGAAATGGACGAAGTTGAGGCCGTTTTAAAGCGCATTCAACATTTTGATCCGATCGGCGTAGGTGCACGTGATTTGCGTGATTGCCTGCTGGTACAGTTGTCGCAGTATGCGCCTGAAACGCCAACGCTCTCTGAAGCCCGCCTGATCGTCAGCCATCATCTTGATCTGCTGGCCAACCATGATTTCCGCAGCCTGATGCGCGTCACGCGTTTAAAGGAAGACGTACTGAAAGAGGCAATGCTGCTGATTCAGTCGCTCGATCCACGTCCGGGCCAGTCGATCAATACTGGCGAACCTGAATACGTTATTCCTGATGTGCTGGTCCGTAAAGCTGCGACGCGCTGGACGGTGGAACTTAATACCGACAGTCTGCCGCGGCTTAAAATCAATCAGCACTATGCCGCCATGGGCGGTGCTGCGCGTAATGACAGTGACAGTCAGTTTATCCGCAGTAATTTGCAGGAGGCGCGCTGGCTGATCAAAAGTCTGGAAAGTCGCAATGAGACGCTGTTAAAAGTCTCACGCTGCATTGTTGAACAGCAACAGGCCTTTTTTGAGCAGGGCGAAGAGTTTATGCGTCCGATGGTGCTGGCCGATATTGCCCAGGCGGTGGATATGCATGAATCCACGATTTCCCGCGTCACCACGCAAAAATATCTTCACAGCCCGCGTGGCATTTTTGAACTGAAGTATTTTTTCTCCAGTCATGTTAATACTGAAGGAGGAGGCGAAGCCTCATCTACTGCGATACGGGCACTGGTAAAAAAATTAATCTCGGCGGAAAATCCCGCTAAGCCCTTGAGTGACAGTAAACTGACCTCCATGTTATCTGATCAAGGGATCATAGTGGCACGTCGTACCGTTGCAAAATATCGAGAGTCTTTGTCCATACCGCCTTCAAACCAACGTAAGCAGTTGGTTTAACAGAGAGAAGGAAGACCTATGCAGCTGAACCTTACCGGGCAAAATGTTGAAATCACCGAGCCACTGCGTGAATTCGTCACGGCGAAATTTGCCAAACTGGAACACTACTTTGATCATATCAACCAGGTATATGTTGTCCTGAACGTTGAGAAGGTGACACAGGTTGCTGATGCCACATTGCACGTTAACGGGGGCGAGCTGCACGCCACATCGGAAGCGGAAGATATGTATGCGGCAATTGACGGGCTGATTGACAAGCTGGCCCGTCAACTGACCAAATATAAAGACAAGTTAAAAAAACACTAACCTTCACGCTGGCAGGCGCGCCGGGCGCGCAGAGCTGAAAGGATGGGGCGGATTAACCGCCCCGTTTTGTCATCTGTGCCAGCGCCATGATTCCGCTACGTGATTACCGCGTACCGGTTTACTGGCTAAGTGAACTCGCAAGTGAAACGAAAATGAACAATGATTTAACACTGGAACTGAGCACAGTGCTTTCGCCAGACTGCACCCGCAGCAGCGTACACTGCCAAAGCAAAAAACGGGCGCTGGAAATTATCAGTGAACTGGCCGCTAAGCAGCTCAACCTGCCGCATCAAACGCTGTTTGAAGCGATACTGACCCGCGAGCGCATGGGAAGTACCGGTATTGGCAACGGTATTGCTATTCCGCATGGCAAGCTGGAGGAGGATACGTTACGTGCCGTCGGTGTCTTTATCAGCCTTGAGCAACCCATCGCATTTGATGCCGTGGATAATCAGCCTGTCGATCTCCTTTTTGCGCTCCTCGTGCCCGCGGACCAGTGTAAAACTCACTTACATACACTGTCGTTAGTCGCCAAACGGCTGACGGATAAAACGGTTTGCCGCCGTCTGCGTGCTGCGCAGAGCGATGAAGAGCTGTATGCCATCATTACCGAAGAACAAACAGAGCAATAAAGCGCGTGATTTACCGGCGTGAGCCGGCTTTAAAACGGGAGAGAAGGTCATGGTGCTGATGATCGTCAGCGGTCGGTCAGGCTCAGGAAAATCAGTGGCGCTGCGCGCGCTGGAAGACATGGGTTTTTACTGCGTGGATAACCTGCCGGTCGTGTTGTTGCCTCAGCTGGCAGAATCACTGGTTGAGCGCAATATCTCTGCGGCGGTGAGTATCGATGTGCGTAACATGCCTGAGTCGCCTGAAATTTTTGAAACCGCGCTCAATAATCTGCCTTCCGGATTCTCGCCCCAGTTGCTGTTTCTTGATGCCGACCGCAATACGCTGATCCGCCGTTACAGTGATACGCGTCGCCTCCATCCCCTGTCCAGCAAAAATCTGTCGCTGGAAAGCGCGATTGATGAAGAGAGTGACCTGCTCGAGCCGCTGCGCTCGCGGGCCGATTTGATCATTGATACGTCAGAGATGTCGGTGCATGAACTGGCTGAGATGTTGCGTACCCGCTTACTGGGTAAACGCGAGCGGGAGCTGACTATGGTGTTTGAGTCGTTTGGCTTCAAACATGGTATCCCCATTGATGCGGACTACGTCTTTGACGTGCGTTTCCTGCCCAATCCACACTGGGATCCCAAACTGCGCCCGATGACGGGGCTGGATCGTCCCGTCGCGGCTTTTCTGGATCGTCATACCGAAGTCCATAACTTCATTTATCAGACACGCAGTTATCTGGAACTCTGGCTGCCCATGCTGGAAACGAACAACCGCAGCTATCTCACCGTGGCGATTGGTTGCACCGGTGGCAAACACCGCTCGGTGTATATTGCAGAACAGCTCGCTGATTATTTCCGCTCCCGGGGTAAAAATGTACAGTCCCGTCATCGCACACTGGAAAAACGTAAATCATGACCGTTAAGCAAACCGTGGAAATCAGAAACAAGCTGGGCATGCATGCACGCCCCGCCATGAAGCTGTTTGAACTGGTGCAAAGTTTCGATGCCGAAGTGCTGTTACGCAACGAGGCCGGCACAGAAGCCGAAGCCAGCAGCGTTATCGCGTTGCTGATGCTGGATTCCGCCAAGGGCGGCCATATTGAGATCGAAGCCAGCGGCCCCCAGGAAACTGACGCGCTGGCCGCCGTCATTGAACTCTTCGAAGCCGGTTTCGACGAAGAGTAACATCAGTCCAGATGATTGCGCTGCAGGAAGCCCTCTCCTCCCAGTTGGCGCATCTGTCGGAGTATCCATTGCTGGCGCTGGCGCACATAGCCTGACGGCGCGTCGGCACGAAAGCGCAGCGGGTTAGGTAAAACGGCCGCCAGTAACGCCGCTTCTGACATGCTTAAGCGACTGGCAGGCTTGTTGAAAAAACGCCGGGACGCAGCCTCAACACCAAAGGTCCCTTTACCAAACTCCGCGATATTCAGGTAAACCGTTAAGATACGGCGTTTAGTCCAAACGGTTTCCAGGCCGACCGTCAGACCCGCTTCCAGTCCTTTACGCATCCAGCTACGTCCATCCCACAAAAACAGATTTTTAGCCGTTTGCTGTGACAGCGTTGACGCACCGCGCATCCGGTTATCATCGCTGTCCAGTACAGACTGAATGGCTGCCACATCAAAGCCCCAGTGGTGAGGAAAGTTTTGGTCTTCCGACGCGATAACGGCCAGCCTTATCCAGGGCGACATCGCCTGTGTCCCCACCCAATCCGAATGTGAGACATAGCTGAAATCGCCACGCAGCCAGGCACCGATCTGGCGTTCAGCCATCACGGCAGAGAAAGGCACCGGGAGAAAGGAAAAAAGTAAAATACCTGCCAGCCACAGCCCTGCCCAAATCAGCAGAATGCGCAGCACAATGCGCTTTACACCCTGCCAAAGCTTCCCTTTATGCTTACTCATACAATCGTCTCATCATTATGTCGTTTTTTAATTAATTTCAGGTGTAATCACCCCTGATGATAAAAAGCGTTCCTGAAAAATTCGCCGTCCGGGCCTGTCACCTTTATGATATGGCAAAGAAAATGCATCTGCGATGCAACAATAGTATGAATGAGTTCAATAAGTTCCCTTAAAAAGGAATCGGTTCCATTTACGAAGTCTCACACCATTCCTTGCAGGGCGATGAGACTAATTCGTGATAATTGCAGCCATCAATGTTCCATAAAACTTATATTTTATTTCGGGCGCGCCTGAATACAGGTTGCAGCAATGCTGCAGGCATTAACGTACTTATGTCATTTCTTAACCGCAATGCATGTTTTTTTATTAATATGTTTCCCCAAACATTACAAACTTTTCTATTGATAAAACCTTTTAAGCGCAAGGGCGGATGACGTTTTCCGAAACGTTTTGGACCTTCCTGACCCGATCCTTTCATTATTCTTTATTATCATAAGTTTATAGTCAATTCAGTTCGCATCAGTGACGAATCATTTGTGTTAAGAGGCTTAACACAGGCTTTGTTAACAAATTTGGGTTAAACCCGTACAAAAAACAGAACTTTTGTTCAAAAAAACAACCAATGTAACGGTAAAATTGATTCCTTTCTTGACTATGTTGGCAAATTAATGTTTCCTGTATTTAAACGCTGTTCAACATCACAAATTTTAATGAATCTTGTCACAAGCTAATTCGAATTTGATAAGGTGTTGCATGTGTTAACCAATACCCGTTGTTGCCTTGAAAAACACTAAGCATAGCAGCAGCGACTTTTTCCCTGGTGTTGGCGCAGTATTAGCGCACCCCGGCCTCGGCTGGGGTCATTTTTTTTGGATCACCGCTGTTTCTCAGCCACCCACTCGCGCAATATCTGCACATCGTGCCGCCATTCACGCTTCAGCTCTTCCACCCATTCGCCCACGTTATCCCACCAGGCCGGTAATTCTGGGCTTTGAATTTGTTTCGCGATCTGTTGCAGATGCTGTAAGCCAACGGACCCTGCGGCACCTTTGATTTTATGGCCCTCTTCAGCAATGCCTTTTTCGTCGCGTGCCATCAGGTTGGAGTCCAGTACATCGAGGTAGCCCGGCATCATCTGTTCGAAGATGGTCAGGCTTTGCGTAATCAGACCGGGTCCCACCAGTTCCAGATACTGTTCAAGCATTGGAATGTCCAGCAAGGTATCGGACTGACGACTGCCCGGCGTCATAACGGCCTGATCATCGTTTCCGGGTTGGTCATCCCAAAACTTTTTGATGATGGCCGTTAACGCAGGTACGGCAAGCGGTTTACTGAGCACATCGTCCATGCCCGCGTCAAAATACTCTTTTTTGTCTTTCAATACGTTGGCGGTTAAGGCAACCAGCGGCGGCAAATGCGCATCAGGATACCGTTGACGAATGGCACGCGACACGTCCATGCCGGTCATGTCCGGTAACTGAATATCCAGCATCACCAAATCGAACTCCAGCGGGTCAAACATCTCAAGCGCTGCTTGCCCCGTCATGGCAACGTCAACGCTGCATCCCAGTTTTTCCAGAACCGAGCGTGCCACAATGACGTTCAGCTCAATGTCTTCCACCAACAGCACGTGCAGGGCCGGAAGCGGCAGCGTATCGTCAACGCCTTCATCTTCTACTTCCTCGGCAATACGCGGCGCTTTAATCACCACGGTAAAACAGGAGCCCTGGCCCGGTGCACTACTGACGCTGATATCCCCGCCCATCGCCTGCGCCAGACGGCGGGAGACCGCCAGGCCGATACCGGTTCCGGTTGCCGGTTTGCCGCCATGCTGATCGGTAACCTGATAATACATGGCAAAAATTTTGTCCTGCTCTTCCTCGCGAATGCCCTGCCCGGAATCCTGTACCTCAAAGCGCAGCGTTTCATCCTGTTCATAGGCGATACGCACGATGATTTCACCCTGCTGAGTAAACTTCACGGCATTGCCGATCAGGTTCCACAGGATCTGCCGTAGTCGTGTACCATCCGTTGAGATTTTATGAGGCAGCGGTAACTGCGGGGCCATGACAAACTTCAGGCCTTTTGGCTGCGCCAGCAAGCCAGAGAGATTCTCCAGATCGGCCAGGAAACTGGTGAAATCCAGCGGCTGGTTGTCCAGCTGTACCTTGCGTCGCTCGATTTTGTCCACTTCGATGACGTCGTTAAAGATATTGCCCAGGGTGATGGCAGAGACATGGATGGTTTTCAGGTACTTGAGCTGCTCCTGATTCAGATCGGTATCCAGCAAAATGCGGCTCAGACCGACAATGCCGTTAAGCGGCGTACGAAGCTCGTGGCTGATCGTAGAGATAAAGGTGGTCTTTTCCCGGCTCGCATTCTCCAGCGCGTCCTGATAGCGTTTACGTTCGGTTATATCGCGGCCAAAGCCCATCAGGCCGCTGCGCTTACCGACCCGGTCGTAATAGGGCACTTTACGAATTTCAAAACAGGCTTTCCGCCCATCGGGATACTGCAGCCACTGCTCATAGGTGAGCGAGACGTTATGACGAAAGACTTTTTCATCGGTTTCCAACACTTTAGTCGCCGTGTCATTGTCATAAATATCATGTGGCGTGAGCCCGATAAGCTGTTTTTCACTTTTACCGGTCAGCAGCTCCATGGCGCGGTTACAGCCTGAGAACTGCTTGTCGATATTGCGATAAAAGACCAGATCTGGCGATGCATCCAGAAAAGAGCGCAGGAAAGACGACTGTTGTTCCAGCTCTATTTGCGCCTGCTCGCGCCGCGCCACCTCTTCGCGTAGCTTAGCCATGACCTGCTCACGTGCCTGCTCCGCTTTTTTACGATCGGCAATTTCCTGATTGAGTCGGGAAATGGTCTCTTTCATCTGCTGATTCAACTCAAGATCGCGCGTACGCATTTCTTCCAGCTTATCCACCAGCCTGGCAAGACGCTGGCGTGACTCTTCCAGCTGATCGACCACCACGGAAAGAAAATAAACCGCCCAGGGCGTGATCAACAGACCGAAAAAGACCGATCGCACCATATCAATACTTTCGACATGACCACGCAGTACCATGGTCACCGCCATCTGCACAATCATGGCCAGCACGACCAGTGCAGACGCCAGCAGCAGCGAAAAACGGATCAGGCCAAGCTTGACCATTAAATCAACATAATATTGCGCCAGCAGGCGAATCTGTTTCATAAACACTCCCTGGGTGAGAACAGCCACATGATAGCGTATTTAGGTCACCGTCGTCTTAGTGCATCCGGCGAGATCGCGACCGTCATGCACTTATATGGTGCAAAACGCCGTTGCTTCGCCGACGTTTGCCCCATTATTGCTAAAACCCTTGACTAATTGTGCTAACTCAATGAATCTGTAGGGCCGTCTGCTAAACAGACGCGCGTATCCAACCTCTTCTTTTCCGTCTGACAAGGCTTTATTGTCACGACGCCCTGTTTTTCATGCATAGCCATTCACATTATTCGAAGTTTTAAGCAACGCGACCTGATTAATTTTACTAATCACATGCCTCTTATTGATTCAAATTTGCTGCTATAAGAAAAACAGATACATCCTGCGCTTCCACTGCCTGTAGCAGCATTTGATGCTGTTTAGTACCCTGTCGCCAGCATACTTCAGCGATTTCACGCCACTGGCACAGTGATAGAGTTCACATTTCCCTCTCTGCCGCTTAATGAAAAACTGACACAATTTAGACACAAAAGCATAATAAATTCATTTGGTTATCGACATAAAGACGTGATTAAACTGTGTCAGGCTCGCTATTTGACCTTGATTCGCTTTCCCGATAAGTTGGAATTCCGCTGAAAGCTTTCATGATGGGCAAGCGTCACGGCATATCTATGCAACATGACGCCCGCATGGTTTGAGTCATCTCCTTTCGAGAACGGAAACACCACGCGCTACACATCCACGGACTTATCCTCCTGCCGATGAAAAGTGCGTAAAACGAAATCGCGCAGGCTGTCAGGCGCGGGAATAAAAGAATGCGCGCTGGGAAAAGTGTTTAACCAGGCTCAGTGCCTGAAACAATGCAGGTAATGTCAAAAGCAGTTTAAGGAGACCCTCAATGTCCACTAAAAAACCTGAATCCTATGGCTTATATAACCCAGCAGCAGGAAGTGACAGCTGTGGTGTAGGTTTCATTACCCGTAAGGACGGCGAGCAGACCCACGACATTCTGCGTATGGCGCACAGTGCACTCTGCACGGTTCCGCACCGTGGTGGCATGTCCGCTGAAGGCGTGGGTGATGGCGCGGGTGTCAACGTCGATCTTTCACTGCACTTTTTCCGTAAAATTACCGGTCAGGCGCTGGAAGCCGGTCGCTTTGGCGTGGGTAACTTCTTCGTTCCTAAAGATGCTGAACTGCGTGCCAATGCGGAGCGCCTGGTAGAAGAGACGCTGCGTCATTTTAATCTGCCGGTGATCATGAAACGCGAAATGCCGCTGGATAACAGCGTGACGCGTCCAGCCGCTGTCCAGTTTCAGTTGCCCATCGTGCAATGGATTTTTGCTGCGCCTCAGGATGTCAGCCACCAGAACGATTTTGAAAAACGGATTTATCGCGCCCTGCTGGCGATTGAGGCAGAGGCCTTTACGAAAAGTGAGTTTGGCGGTTTGTATCCGCTGTCGCTTTCGTCCCGTACCCAAGTATTCAAAGCCCGTCTGAATTCCAATGAGGTCATTCCTTATTTCAAAGATCTGACCGATCCCGATCATCAGGTCCGTGGGCTGTTTTTCCATACCCGCTTCTCAACCAATACCGATCCGCACACCACTATGGCGCAACCTTTCCGGTTAATGGCCCATAACGGTGAGCTGAATACCGATCGTAAAAACCGGATTGCTGAATCCGCGCTGGCCTCTGCGCGTGGAAAAACTATCGTTCGCCCGAAAGGTCAGTCAGACAGTTCCCGTCTTGACCAGAGCATTCACAGCCGCCTGATGGAAGACGATCTCGACTTAATCACCGCCGTAGTGTCGATGATGCCACCTGCATGGGAAAATGACACCGCGCTCTCTCCGGTGGTGCGTGACATGCTGGAATATTTCTCACTCTATGAAGAGAAGAACGACGGCCCTGCGGCGTTGATCTTTGGTAATGGGGAAGTGATTGGCGCACGTCTTGACCGTCTGGGTCTTCGTCCACTGCGTTCGGTTGAAACCGCCGAGTATATTGGTGCCATGTCGGAAGCCGGCCAGATTGCCTTTCCCCCGGAAAGCGTACTGCGCCGTGGTCGTATCGAAGCCGGCGGCATGCTCTATTTTGATCATCGCGAAAAACGCAGCTATACCACGCATGAAGCGCTGGAAAAGCTGGCTGCGGAAAAAGATTACGCTGCACTGCTCGGCAAATCTCGTTTCGATCTCAATGAGTTGCCTGTCATCCCTGCTGAGAAACAAGGGTCGCCTCTGCGCTATCGCGGCGATCTGAAAACCTATCAGCGCTTTGTGGCTTACTACTATAACCAGGAAAGCTTCAAATTCATGATGGACCCGATGCTGAACACCGGGGCCGAGAAAATCTCTGCTATGGGTTACGGCAACGCGATCAATGGTCTGTCCGATCACGAAGGCGGCATGGCGCACTACTTTTCGCAGCGTTTTGCACAGGTCACTAACCCACCGCTGGACTCCATCCGTGAAGCGGACGGTATGACGCTGCGCGTGGCACTGGGAGCCAAACCGCACCTGGGACGCAGTAAAGGCCGTCAGATTATTGTGCCGACGCCTATTCTGACGCACCTGGACATGCTACAGCTGCGCGAACAGAACGTCGCACCTTATGCCCGTTTTGACATGCTGTACGAACCTGTCACCGGCAAAGACCTGCTCAGCCGTACGGCCAACGCCACTGCGCTGGAGAAGGCGATTGACGATCTGGCTCAGCAGGTCGTGGATTTCGCGCGTTCCCAGGGCGGGATCGCCGTCCTGACCGACCGCCACATCTCGTCCACCCATGCCGCCCTGCCCATGCTGTTGGTGGTTTCTGCGGTGAACCAGCGCCTGGTCCAGGAAGGATTACGTCTTGACGTGTCCCTGGTGGTGGAGAGTGGGCAGATTATCTCGTCGCATCACATTGCCGCGACGCTGGGCTTTGGTGCCTCTGCTGTCTATCCGCTCGGCGTACAGATGCGTGCCGAAGAGAAATTTGGTGAAGGTGAAGAAGGCAATAAAGCCTTTAAACGCTATGCCAAAGCCGCCGAAAAGGCCCTGATGAAGACCATGGGTAAAGTGGGCCTGTGTACCGTTGAAAGCTACAGTAGCGGTGAGTTCTTTGAACCTAACTTCCTTAACACTGACGATCCGGTGCTGAAGAAGTATTTCCCGAATATCAAAACACCTGTTGGTGGCGCGGGCTTTGCCACCATCGCGCAAATGGCAGTGGACTGGCATCAAAGCGCGCTGAAAATTCAGGGCGAATCAGAAGTGCCATTGCTGGGGCTGTTTAAAGAGCGCGCAGAGGGCGCAGGCCACTCCTACGGCACCATTGCCGTGCGTACCTTTATTGATATGACGGAAGAGCCGATTCGCTTTGCGGACAAAGCGCGCGAAGAGGACAATTTCATTCGTCTGATGACGCTGGCCCGTCTGGATAATGCGTTTGGCATCAAGCCTGACACGTTCAAGGACAGCAGCTTTGAGCGCATTCCTGATGACGTGATGAATAACTTTACCATCACAGCCGATTACCGTCAGTTCTCCAGCCTGATGTATGAAGAGCGTAAACGCCGCCCTGCTGCGCTGCGTGACATTCTGGCCTTCCCGGCCGATCTGACGCATATCGACAGCGAAGCGGAATTCCGCCGTAAACTGGGCCGTTATTCGCTGACCAACAACGGATTTGCTACTCGCGGCCTGGAATGCGAGGCCATCGAAGGCAGCCCGAACACCTTTATGCTGCGGCTGACCGATGCCATCGCTGGGCTGAAGCCGGAAAGCGAACGTCTGCTGAATCTGTCACGGGCTCTGAAAGCCCGCTTCAGTGACGAAATCGAATCGGCGGACGTGGTCGCAGGCGGCCTGAAAATCACCGCCGTAGGTAAAGCTGCCGACTATCTGTCGCGCATTTTTACTGCGCTGCCCTCACTGCCGTTAAGCGAAATTCAGCCTGCCTGTGAAATCACTCGCACTTTCGCCTCCGGGGCGATGAGTCACGGCGCGCTGGTGGCTCCGGCACATGAAGCTGTCGCACATGGCACCAACATGGTCGGCGGCATGAGCAACTGCGGGGAAGGCGGCGAGCATTATTCCCGTCATGGCACTATCCGTGCGTCCCGTATCAAGCAGCTGGCGTCAGGTCGTTTCGGCGTCTGGGCGGCGTACCTGGCCGATCCGATGCTGGAAGAGCTGGAGATCAAAATTGGTCAGGGTGCAAAGCCTGGTGAAGGTGGCCAGTTGCCTGCGGCTAAAGTCACCGTCGAAATCGCGGCGGCACGTGGCGGCACACCGGGCGTTGAGCTGGTCTCGCCACCACCGCACCACGACACCTACTCTATCGAAGATTTGGCCCAGTTGATTCACGACTGCAAAGCGGCGCGTGTTCGCGTCATTGTGAAGCTGGTGTCCTCTGAAGGGATTGGCACCATTGCCGTGGGCGTAGCGAAAGCCGGTGCTGACGTTATTAACGTCGCCGGTAACACGGGCGGTACGGGCGCCGCCTCGGTGACCAGTCTGAAATATACCGGTCGCGTCGCGGAAATCGGCATTGCCGAAGTTCATCAGGCGCTGTGTGCGAACGGCCTGCGCGACAAAGTCCTGCTGCGCTGTTCAGGTGCACAGCAGACAGGCAGCGACGTGGTGAAATCCGCGCTGCTGGGCGGTGACAGCTTTGAATTCGGTACGACTGCGCTGATGATGCTGAAATGCGTGATGGCGAAGAACTGTAACGTCAAATGCCCGGCAGGGTTAACCACGAACGCCGAAGCCTTTGATGGCGATCCGCGTCAGCTCGCACAGTATTTCCTGAATGTGGCGCACGAAGTCCGCGAAATCCTGGCGCGTATGGGCCTGCGCTCGCTGCGTGAAGCCCGTGGGCGCGCTGACCTGCTCCATTTGATGGTTCACCCGCTGGAAGTCGGCAAGCTGGATCTGCGCGCCATGCTCACCGTGGTGCCAGAGCTGAAAATCGACAAGCCGGTTTATCTGGAAAAAGATTTTGAGCTGGATGATGGCTGGGTAGAAGAACTCAACCAGCAACTGGTGACAGCGGGCAAGACATCGCTGCAGTTAGGTCACGATGTCGTCCTGAACAACCGCAATAAAAGCGTGGGCGGTCAGTTGGCGATCGATATCGAGCGCATGCTGAATCATACCCTGACAGCAGAGCAACTGCAGGCGATGCCCTCTGTGCTGCAGGACGATCGCGGTCGTCGCTATCTGGCGCCGGCCACGGTGCATATTACGACCACCGGCTCAGCCGGTCAGTCCTTCGGTGCCTTCTGCAATGACGGCATGCTGATGCAACATCGTGGCACCTGCAACGATGGGGTGGGCAAAGGCCAGTGCGGCGGCGAGCTGGTGGTGTTATCACCGGGCGGCGGCGCACAGGACAGCGATGGCAACGTCCTGATCGGTAACTTTGCTCTGTTTGGCGCAACGGGCGGCCGCCTGTTCGTGCAGGGCCAGGCGGGTGACCGCTTCGCAGTGCGTAACTCTGGCGCCACTGCGGTAGTGGAAGGCGTCGGTGACTTCTGTTGCGAATACATGACCAACGGTGCCGTGTTGAACCTGGGCACCTTTGGTAAAGGCTTCGGTAACGGCATGAGCGGCGGCTTTGCTTACCAGTACGATCCGTACGGCTCACTGGCCAACCATGCAGCGGGCGATTCCGTTCTGTTTGGTTCCATTGCCGATGCCGATGAGCTGGCACAGATTCATAAGCAGGCCGTGCTGACCATGCTGAACTGGCATCTGGACGCCACGCAGTCACCACGTGCGGCCTGGCTGCTGGAGCACTGGGAAACCGAATGTCAGCACTTCGTGTATGTAATGCCGCGCTCTCTGCTGCTGTATCAGGATGGCGGTGAAATCCTGAAGGCGAAATCCCGTAAGGATTTGCTGGAAGAACTCTCAACCGCGCTGGCAGCGCATCAGGTGGCAAAATTCAAAGCCGCGTGGCGTGAGGGCAAAACCATTGCAGACGGTGCCGTACCGGCTTATGGCGCGACAGATACGGTCGAGATGTTTGTATTGCTCAATAACTACACCGTATTGAGCTTCGCGCAGCAGCTGGCTCTCGGCAAGTTACCGAAAGGCACCCACGTTGAGGATCCGGCGGTCGAGAAAGCGGTTCGTAATTTACTGATGACAGAGGACTTTTCGCTGGTCAGTAAACTGCAGCGCCATGCGCGGGCAGCCATTGAGAACTACAGCGACAGCGAATTAGCCAGCCTGATCGGTTCAAAACGTATGTCCGATTACAAAGCGGCACTGACGCAACGCAACATCCGTTCCATGGACAGCCTGGCCACCTATGGCTGGATCATGTATCAGGATGCCTGCAACCGTGAAATCCTTGGTCGTCTGCCTGATTTTGAAGAGTTGTTTGCACGTGCGGCATTACCTGAAATTGCGGCGGCGGTAGGGAAACTGGCCTGACAGCTGCGTCTGTAAACTGAACTGTGTTTAATCATGATTACCCGGAGGGTTTCGCGGTACCGGGCGGAGGTCAATCCCGAGCCTCTCTGTGGCAGACGGCCGCTGAGAGGACGGGTTTCGCCACACTCACGGCGGTGCGAAACATGACGGTTAAGAGCGGGATTGAGTAAAGGTATCCATGAAAATTCCATACATTCCTGAAGATGCACCTTTCAATGGTGATCAGAAATACTGGCTGGCGGGCTTTCTGGCTGGCCTGCACTCCCGTTTGCTGGTGTTAGAAGACAAACAGCAACCTGCCGCGGGCAACGCCGCCGCTGCAACGACCCAACTGCACATTCTTTATGGTTCGCAGACCGGTAACGCTGAAGCTCTGGCCCAGTCTGCGGCCAAATCGGCCCGTGCTAAAGGCCTGGTGCCTGTCGTTCAGGCGCTGGGCGATGTGGATCTCGACGTGTTTGCCACAATGCGCCACGTGCTGATCGTCACCTCGACCTACGGTGAAGGTGAAATGCCGGACAATGCCCAGCTATTCTGGGACGCCATCTCCGCCAGTACCGCACCGCGTCTGGAGCAGATGCACTTTGCCGTTCTGGCTATCGGCGACACCGGCTATGACGGTTTCTGCCAGGCCGGTAAATTCCTGGATATGCGCCTTGAACAGCTGGGAGCCAAACGTGTTGTTGATCGTATTGACTGCGATATTGATTATGAAGAGCCTTCGCATGCATGGCTGAACAGCACGATGCCACAGTTCGCCAGCAGCGCAGGCAGCAGCGGCACGGTTCTGGAGAGCGCACCGGAAGCCCCGGTCATCCCCGGCAGCAACAAATCCAATCCCTATGCCGCAGCACTCATCACCAACAAGCGCCTGTCGAGTGAGCAGTCTGCGAAAGACATTCGCCATTTCGAATTTGATCTGACTGACAGCGGTCTGAAGTACGAAGCGGGCGATGCGCTGGGTGTGATCCCGGTGAACGAACCGTCGCTGGTCAGCCTGCTGCTGACACAGCTGAACGCCGATTATCAGACGCCCGTCCCCGGCTTCGACAGAAGTCTTGGCGATCTGCTGACCTACCAGTTTGAAATTTCTGAGCCTTCACGCAAGCTGATTGAGTGGGTTGGACAGAACACCACGAACCAGGAACTGCGTCACGTACTTCAGCACGATGATAAAGATGCCCTGGGTGTCTGGCTGTGGGGCAAAGATACGCTGGACCTGCTGCAACTTGAGCTGACCCGCAGCCTGAGCGTGCCTGAGTTCGTCGCCCTGCTGCGTCCGCTGCAGCATCGTGCCTACTCCATTTCGTCCAGTTCCAAAGCGCATCCTAACCAGGTTCACCTGACAATTGCGGCTGTGCGCTATCACAGTGGCGGCCGCAACCGTAGCGGAGTCTGTTCAACCTACCTGGCCGAGCGCGTGCGTCGTGGCGAAAAGCCGGCGATCTTTATTTCGCCGAATAAATCCTTCCGGGTTCCGGCCAACGGCAATGCGCCCATGATCATGGTCGGCCCGGGTACCGGCATCGCCCCTTTCCGTGCGTTCCTGCAGGAACGTCAGGTGACCGGTGCGCAAGGCAAAAACTGGCTGTTCTTTGGCGATCAGCATCAGGAGCATGACTTCATTTACCGTGAAGAACTGACGGCCTGGCATGAGAGCGGTTTGCTGACGCGTCTCGATCTGGCGTTCTCACGCGACCAGGACAAAAAAGTCTACGTGCAAAACCGCATGCTGGAACAGGGCGCAGAACTGTACGCCTGGTTGCAGGAAGGTGGGTATTTCTACGTCTGTGGTGATGCCTCACGCATGGCGAAAGACGTGGATAATGCACTGTATGAAATCGTACGCCAGTTTGGTGGCCTGTCCAGCGAGCGCGCGGCGGACTACATCGATCAGTTGAAGAAAGAAAAACGCTACCTGCGCGACGTGTACTAATCTCAGCCGCAGAAAGCAAAAATCCGGGTACGCTGTGCGCCCGGATTTTTTTTCGCTCATCATTCTGACGATCAAAAAAATGCCTGTCGGCTGACAGGCATTCTGATTTATTTCACCACACGCAGTGCGGGACGACCGCCGCGCGGTGGCGGATCGTCATCAGGTGAGTTGTCGTCATCGCTGGCATCGTCAGGGCGATCGCCATCAATCACTGACATGACCGTCTCTTCCTGGTTTTCCGGGAACGCCTGGGATGCCCCTTCATAAGCCGGTTCAGGCTCAAACATGGTTCCCGCACCGTTTTCACGCGCATAGATGGCCAGAATGGCCGCCATCGGCACGTTCACCTGGCGCGGCACGCCACCAAAGCGGGCATTAAACGAGACTTCCTCGTTACCCAGCTCAAGATTGCCTACAGCGCGCGGCGCAATGTTGAGGACGATCTGACCGTCCCGTGCATATTCCAGCGGAACCTGAACGCCCGGCAGGTTGATATCGACCACCAGATGCGGCGTCAGCTGGTTATCCAGGAGCCAGTCATAAAAAGCCCGCAGCAAATAGGGGCGACGGGCCGTAAGTTGCGACATTTCCATAAATCAGCCCCGGGCTTGCAGGCGCATTTCACGTTCAGCTTCAGTCAGTGAAGCAAGGAAGGAGTCACGTTCAAATACGCGGTTCATATAGCCTTTCAGCTCTTTTGAGCCCGATCCCAGCAGATCGATGCCCATTGACGGTAAGCGCCACAGCAGCGGTGCCAGGTAGCAGTCAACCAGGCTGAACTCGTCGCTCATAAAGAAAGGTGAACCTCCAAACAGGGGGGCAATCGCCAGTAACTCTTCACGCAGCTGCTTACGCGCCGCTTCGGCTTCCTGAACGCTGCTGTTCTCGACCTTTCTCATCAGGCTGTACCAGCCTTGCTCGATACGGTGCATCATCAAACGGCTTTCGCCACGCGCAACCGGATAAACCGGCATCAAAGGCGGGTGTGGGAAACGCTCATCAAGGTATTCCATGATGATGCGTGATTCATACAGTGTCAGTTCGCGATCAACCAGCGTCGGCACAGTACGGTACGGATTGAGGTCAATCAGATCCTGCGGCAGGTTATCCATTTCGACCTGCTCGATCTCTACGCTGACACCTTTCTCGGCCAGCACAATACGCACCTGATGGCTAAAAATGTCAGTAGGACCAGAAAACAGCGTCATTACCGAACGTTTGTTGGCAGCGACAGCCATGAAAACCTCCCAGTTTGTTCACAAAAAGTTACTGCGAATGGCCAACCACACGGCGACTCACCTGCTCATAGAACTCGCTCGCAATCCGCGCTAACCACTCCCGACTGATGCCAGGCGCATAACGCGCCAGCTTGCGGGCGCAAAGTGACAGGGAGTTTACCAGATTTTAGGCAGCTTGTGGGCGGGGGAATGCATTTTTGCGGGTAAAATGCGAACAGCATTGTTGTTTTCTGTGACTGCGCCGCCTGGCATGAAAAGCAAAAAACCCGCCGAAGCGGGTTTTTTGTGCCAACTGTGACTGCCGAAGCAGCAACAATTAACGTTTGGAGAACTGAGGACGACGACGTGCTTTACGCAGGCCGACTTTCTTACGTTCAACCTGACGAGCATCGCGAGTAACGAAGCCTGCTTTACGCAGTTCGCCACGCAGTGACTCATCATACTCCATCAGAGCGCGGGTGATACCGTGACGGATCGCGCCTGCCTGACCAGAGATACCACCACCTTTAACGGTGATGTACAGGTCCAGTTTGCCAACCATATCAACCAGTTCCAGAGGCTGACGCACGACCATGCGTGCAGTCTCACGACCGAAATACTGCTCCAGAGAGCGTTGGTTGATGACGATGTTACCGCTACCCGGCTTGATGAAGACGCGTGCGGATGAGCTTTTGCGGCGACCAGTGCCGTAGTTTTGAGTTTCAGCCATTGCCTTTAATCCCGATTAAATGTCAAGAACTTGCGGTTGCTGTGCCGCATGGTTGTGCTCGTTACCTGCGTAAACTTTCAGTTTACGGTACATAGCACGACCCAGCGGGCCCTTCGGCAGCATGCCTTTAACCGCGATCTCAATCACGCGCTCAGGACGGCGAGCAATCATCTCTTCAAAGGTCGCCTGTTTGATACCACCGATGTGACCAGTGTGGTGATAGTAAATCTTGTCAGAACGCTTGTTGCCGGTGACAGCAACTTTCTCAGCGTTCAGAACGATGATGTAATCACCTGTATCAACGTGCGGAGTGTATTCCGCTTTATGCTTACCACGCAGACGGCGTGCCAGTTCAGTCGCCAGGCGACCCAAGGTTTTGCCAGTTGCGTCAACAACATACCAGTCACGTTGGACGGTTTCTGGTTTAGCTGTAAAAGTTTTCATCGAAAAGCTTACCCAAATTAAGTTACACGTTGGTGAAATCCCAAACGCTTAAGTAAACGAATGAGGCTCACACGACCATTTTGACCAGCAAGCCACCCCTTCGGATAGCGTTACCGGCGCGCAGAGGATTTGGGAAAAAAATCCAGTGCCGTAACGTGGGGTCGCAAGATTATAGAGAAGTCGATTACAAAAATCGAACTCTATTTTCATTTATTACCCGGAATCTCAGGGTAAATGCGCCAGCCGCAGATACTCTTCGCTCTGCATTTCCTGCAAACGCGACAGGCAGCGCTGGTATTCAAATTTCAGGCGCGTGCCCTGATAAATTTCGAACAGCGAGGTTTCCGCGGCGACGACCAGTTTGACATGGCGCTCGTAAAACTCATCCACCAGCGCCAGAAAACGCCGCGCCTGATCTTCCGTTTTATAAATCATGACCGGCACATCAAACAGCAGCACGCTGTGAAAGCGGCGCGACAGTTCGATGTAATCGTGCTGGCTGCGCCCTTCCCCACACAGGGTTTTGAAGTCGATTGCCACCACGCCTTCACTGACACCCAGCGTGGGCATTTTGCGATGGTTGATCTCCAGCACCGGTGCGCTGTCGCGTTTTTCCCCTGACAGCGCCTGGAACATGCGATCCATATCGGCGTAGGTTTCTGGCCCTAAAGGAGACTTCCACAGATGCGCCGACGTCAGCGTGCGCAGACGGTAATCAATGCCCGCATCAACGTTCATGACGTCACAATGTTGCTTGATCTGCTCAATGGCCGGCAGGAAACGCGCGCGCTGTAAACCGTTTTTATAGAGGTTATCGGGCGGAATATTCGAGGTGGCGACCAGGCTGATGCCCCGTTCGAACAACGCTTCCATTAACGTGCCCAGCAACATGGCATCCGTAATATCGGACACGAAAAATTCGTCAAAGCACAAAATATCGGTTTCGGCTTTGAAGCGATCGGCGATGATCAGCAGCGGATCGCTGTGCCCCTGCAGTTCGGTCAGCTCTTCGTGCACGCGCAGCATAAAGCGGTGAAAGTGTAAGCGCAGCTTGCGGTTGCCAGGAATAGACTGAAAAAACAGATCCATGACCCAGGTTTTCCCGCGCCCCACGCCGCCCCACATATACAAGCCACGTACCGGCGTTTTGAACTGGGATTTCTCTTTACCCATCAGCTTCGACAGACGACCAAACAACCCCTGCGAGGCAGGTTCAGTCGTCTGCTGGCGGGCGATGAGCCCTTGCTGGATAGCATCTAAGCGGGTGATCGCTTCACGTTGTACATCGTCGGGCTTAAAATCGCCCTGCGATAGCGCCTGCTCATAGCGGGCAAGCGGAGATGAGGTTTGCATGGTTCGCTCAGTGTCCCTGAATGTTGTCTTATTCACACATCGTTTGTCGAAAAAAAGGCCGCTCTACACTAAGGCATGGCGCTCCAGAGTTCCACATCCATAAGATTAACGGGTATAGTGACTATTATTAAGTGGTGCAACGCCCTACGGAACAACGGAAATAACACGGGAGTCATTATGACCTGGGAATACGGGCTAATTGGTTTAGTGGTAGGTATCATTGTCGGCGCAGTAGCCATGCGTTTTGGCAACAGGAAACTGCGCGAGCAGCGCAGCATGCAGTATGAGCTGGATAAAACGAAAGCCGAACTGGCTGATTATCGTGAAGAGCTGACCAACCACTTTGCGCAAAGCGCCGAGCTGCTTGACAACATGGCACGCGATTACCGTCAGCTTTACCAGCATATGGCGAAAGGATCTAATGACCTGCTGCCAAACATGCCTGGCGACAAAAATCCCTTTGCCTGGCAACTAACCGAAGCGGAAGCCGATAACGATCAGGCACCGGTTCAGATGCCACGCGATTACTCAGAAGGCGCTTCCGGTTTACTGCGCGGTGAACGCGCCGTGCGCGACTAAGCGCATCGGGCACAGCCACGCTGTGCCCGCTGTTTTTGCGAACCCCGGCCGCAAACGGCTGTCTCACTGATTTATTCCCCCCACTTTTTGCAGCGAGAGCGTTGTAGCAATGAAAAAACAAGCACGACTGTTAAGCGCGTTAGCCTTGAGTATTGGAATGAGTCTTGCCGCTGCGCCCGTCGCAATGGCGACGCTACCTGCACAGATTCAGGGGCAGCCACTGCCCAGCCTGGCACCGATGCTGGAAAAAGTGTTACCTGCCGTGGTCAGTGTGCATGTTGAAGGCACGCAGTCGGATTCACAGGCCCAGGATATTCCTGAACCCTTAAAGCGTTTCTTTGGCCAACTGCCTGGCGGCGGTCAGTCTCAGCCACAACCGTTTGAAGGCCTGGGTTCCGGCGTCATTATCGACGCCGCGAAGGGCTACGTGTTAACGAACAACCACGTGGTCAACGGCGCCGATAAAATCAATGTCCAGTTGGGCGACGGCAGTGAATATGACGCCAAACTCATCGGTCACGATGAACAAACGGATATTGCCCTGATTCAGATCCAGGGCGCTAAGAACCTGACGCAGATTAAAGTCGCGGATTCCGACCAACTTAAGGTGGGCGATTTTGCCGTCGCTATTGGTAATCCCTTTGGGCTGGGCCAGACGGCTACGTCCGGGATTATTTCGGCACTGGGCCGCAGCGGACTGAATCTTGAGGGGCTGGAGAACTTTATCCAGACGGATGCCGCCATCAACCGCGGTAACTCCGGCGGTGCGCTGGTGAATTTAAACGGCGAACTGATTGGTATTAACACCGCCATCCTCGCCTCCAGCGGAGGTAATATCGGCATTGGCTTTGCGATTCCAAGCGATATGGCAATCAACCTGGCCGATCAGTTGATTAAGTATGGCGAAGTCAAACGCGGTCAGCTTGGCATTAAAGGCACGGAAATGACTGCGGATATGGCCAAGGCGTTTAACGTCGATGCCCAGCGCGGTGCTTTCGTGTCTGAAGTTCTGCCGCAGTCAGCGGCACAGAAAGCCGGTATTAAGTCGGGAGATATCATTGTTTCTGTGAATGATAAACCCATCACCAGTTTTGCTGAGTTGCGCGTAAAAATCGGCACCACGGCACCCGGCGAGAAAGTGAAGCTGGGCCTGCTGCGTGAAGGCAAACCCGTCAGCGTTGAGGTCACTCTTGAGCAGAGTGCTCAGACAACCGCCAGCGCACAACTGCTGTCACCGGCTCTTCAGGGTGCCACGCTAAGCGATGGTCAGACGAAAACCGGTGATAAAGGCGTGAAGATTGACGGCATCGAAAAAGGCACGCCGGCTGAACAAGTGGGCCTGCAAAAAGATGATGTCATCATTGGCGTTAACCGCACGCGCGTCCAGAATATTGCCGAAATGCGCAAAGTGCTGGAAGCTAAACCACCTGTGCTGGCGCTGAATGTCGTGCGCGGTCAGGAAAGCATCTATCTGTTATTGAGATAAACCACGCATAATGGCGGACACAAGCACGTGTGTGTCCGCCCCGCGCATGGTATTCTCCCCAACGTTCTCCCCTGACGTGATTTAACACCATGTTTCTTAAACTTTTGCGTTCAGTGGTGTTGGGACTGATTGTTGCGGGCATCTTGCTCGCAGCGTTGCCCGCACTGCGTTTGGGCGGTGCTGCCCTCTATAGTCAAAATGACAGTAACGATGAAACGCCCTTTGGCTTCAATCAAGGGGTGCGCCGCGCTGTGCCTGCCGTGGTCAACGTTTATAACCGCAGTACGCAAGGGAACAATAACCGTGGTATCACCACGCTGGGTTCCGGCGTGATCATGAATGCCAAAGGCTATATTCTGACCAACAAGCACGTCATTAATAATGCCGATCAAATCATCGTCGCTCTGCAGGATGGCCGCTTCTTCGAGGCGACGCTGGTTGGGTCGGATGCGATGACCGATTTAGCGGTGCTGAAAATCACCGCGCCGAATCTGCCGGTGATCCCCATTAATCCCAAACGTGTCGCACACATTGGCGATGTCGTGATGGCCATTGGTAACCCCTATAACCTTGGGCAAACGGTCACGCAGGGCATTATCAGCGCAACGGGTCGGGTCGGACTGAGCTCGTCAGGCCGCCAGAATTTCCTGCAGACCGATGCCTCTATTAACCAGGGCAACTCCGGTGGCGCGTTAATCAATTCGCTGGGCGAGCTGATGGGAATTAACACCCTGACCTTCGACAAAAGCAGCGACGGTGAAACGCCCGAGGGAATCGGTTTTGCCATTCCCACCGCACTCGCGTCGAAAATCATGGATAAGCTGATTCGCGATGGCCGGGTTATACGTGGCTACATCGGTATCACAGGGCGCGAAGTGCCCCCGCTGCACGGTCAGGGAAACAGTCTGGACAGAGTTCAGGGGATTATCGTCAGCGTCGTTAGGCCCGGCGGTCCGGCGGATAAAGCCGGTATTGAGCCTAACGATGTGTTGCTGAGCGTAAACGGAAAACCGGCTATATCGGCACAGGAAACCATGGACCAGGTTGCCGAAATTCGTCCCGGCTCAGTGATTGATGTCCAGGTGCTGCGTAATGATAAGAAGCTGACCCTGCCGGTGACGATTCAGGAGTTTCCGGACAACAGTCAGTAGGCAAAATATTTTGACGGGAACGCCCGTCCCAAGGAAAAAAACAGACAAGGCCGCGCATTGCGCGGCCTTGTCTGTTTCTGGCTCAGGTCAGTAGGCTTCTCAGCGTAAGCTGGCGCGAAGCCTTGACTAGCAGCGGTCTACCGGAAAGGCGATAACCTCACTCAGCGAGTCGGCCTTCAGTGCCAGCATAATCAACCGATCTATGCCCAGCGCTACGCCTGAACAGGCTGGCATGCCATGTTCCAGCGCCGCCAGCAGGTAATGATCAATCGGGTGCTGCGGCAGCCCGCGTGCTGCACGGCGGCGATTATCCTGTTCAAAACGCTGACGCTGTTCACGGCTGTCCGTCAGTTCACGGAAGCCGTTCGCCAGTTCAATGCCCTTGTAATAAACCTCAAAGCGTTCGGCAACGCGATGGTCTTCTGTGCTGATCTCCGCCAGTGCCGCCTGGCTGGCCGGAAAGTGATAGACAAAACAGGGCTTATCCTGACCAATTTTGGGTTCCACGCCCAACATAAACAGCAGCATCAGCAAGGTATCGCGATCCTCTTCCCGATTCGCCAGCTCGCCCTCACCCAGCTTTTCTGCGGCCTCCCGCAATTGCGTTTTATCCGCAGAAAGCGGGTCCAGATCAAGATGACGAATAAACGCCTGCTGATATGAGAGGGATTCCGCGCTGTCGCACTCCAGCACCTCCTGAAGCAAATCGTCCACTTCGTTCATCAGCCGGTACATATCATAATGGGGGCGATACCACTCCAGCATGGTGAATTCAGGATTGTGGTGCCGTCCGGCCTCTTCATTGCGGAAACAACGTCCCATCTGATAAATCGGCCCGCTACCGGCTGCCAGCAGGCGTTTCATATGGTATTCCGGGCTGGTCATCAGCCAGAGGTCGCATCCGTCGGACATGCCGGGGCCGACAAACCGCGTCTGGAAAGGCACCAGATGGATATCGGTGACGGTCGCCTGACTCATGGCTGGCGTATCCACTTCCAGTACGCCACGATCGGCAAAGAAACGACGCACTTCAGCCACAATGCCTGCGCGTTTAATTAAATTGGCAATGGACGCGCCCGGTTGCCAGCTTGCCGTTTCACTCATGGTGATGACTCCTGATACAAATAAGGGTGGGAAGTCTACTCGCAATGGCGGTGCCAGACAATCGTGGCGCAAAACTGTCCAATAAACTGGCCGGGTTCTATAATTAACAGGTTAAATAACAAAGGAATCTTTTTATGTCTCCATGGAAAACACTGGTCGCCAGCCTGAGTACCTTCTTGTCCGTTGCCTGCTCAACCATACCGCCGAAGAATGTTACCGTCGTTGAACACTTCGACAGTGAGCGTTATCTCGGTCAATGGTATGAGATTGCCCGGCTGAATCACGGCTTTGAACGCGGTCTTGAACAGGTGACGGCAAACTACAGTCCTCGGGAAGACGGCGGCCTCAAGGTGGTTAACCGCGGCTATAACCCGAAAAAGCAGCGCTGGCAGGAGAGCGTGGGCAAAGCTTACTTTACCGGCGACAAACAACGCGCCGCGCTCAAAGTTTCTTTCTTTGGCCCCTTTTATGGTGGCTATAACGTTATTGCGCTGGATCCCGACTACCGCTATGCGCTGGTCTGCGGACCTAACCGCCACTATTTATGGATTCTGTCCCGCACGCCACAGCTGGACAACGACGTGAAGCAAAAGCTTGTACAGCAGGCACGTCAGGCCGGTTTCCCGGTAGACGAGTTGATTTGGGTAAAACAGGGATAGAAGAGAAAATAAAGCCGGTACGAAAGAAGTTCGTACCGGTTTTTGGAGCTTACTGCGCGCTACGTTGAATCGCCTGACCGCCTGCTTCAACGTCTTCGCCAACGCCACGCGTGGTATTACAGCCTGACAACAATGCTGATAACATCACCACAGAAAAAATCGCAACAATACTTTTCTTTAACATAAGCCAGTTCCTTTTTTACGTTGCATTAAAAGTACAGCTTTTAAAGCATAGACCGATTACGCCACGCTGCGAGCCTAACCCGCTGAAAAAAGGAAATTCTGCCGTGTTACTTCGCGGCGCGAGAAATAGCCCCACCCAGGTGAGAAACATCCTCGCCAAAACCGTGAAAGGTATTACAGGCGCTCAGTCCAGAAGAGACCAGCAACGCCAGCGCGATAAGTTTTGCCAGCTTTTTCATTGTTGAAACTCACATAAAAAAGGCGCATCACAGGATGCGCCTCTCAGGATTATTTTACGCGTGAAACGTATTCGCCAGAGCGGGTGTCCACTTTCACCACCTCGCCAATCTGAACGAATAAAGGCACTTTAATGACGGCGCCGGTAGACAGCGTGGCAGGCTTGCCACCTGTACCCGCGGTATCGCCTTTCAGGCCTGGGTCAGTTTCAATCACTTCCGCTTCGATAAAGTTCGGTGGCTGAACTGCAATCGGTTTATCGTTCCACAAGGTTACGATACACTCCGCATTGTCCTGCAACCACTTCTGTACTTCATCCAGCACTTTAGCTTCAACCTGGTACTGCTCAAAGCTTTCCGGGTGCATGAAGTAGTAGAAATCGCCGTCGTTGTAAGAGTACTGCAGCGTCATATCCTTCACGTCTGCGCCTTCGGCAGAATCGGTTGATTTGAAGGTTTTCTCAACGCGTGAACCGGTCAGCAGACGACGCATTTTTACACGTGCAAACGCCTGACCTTTACCCGGCTTAACAAACTCGCTTGATTCGATGGCATAAGGCTCGCCTTCGAACATGATTTTAAGACCGGTACGGAAATCGTTGCTAAGATAAGTCGCCATAAAGGCCCTCTGTAGATATTAACTGGTAATAGCCAAAAAAATGGCACACATTGTAACCCTAAATTCTCCTTCCAGAGAAGATTGGTTGCAGCAACTTGCTGATGTTGTCACTGATCCTCATGAATTACTGCAACTTTTAGCGCTCGATCATCTTCCGGATCTGGCTGCTGGCAGCGATGCACGTCGGCTTTTTGCCCTGCGCGTGCCGCGCGCATTTATCCAGCGGATGAAAAAAGGCGATGCGCAGGATCCCCTTTTGCTTCAGGTATTGACCAGCCGCCAGGAATTCATTGAAGCGCCAGGTTATAGCACCGATCCGTTAGATGAGCAAAACAGCGTGGTGCCGGGATTACTGCACAAATACCAAAACCGGGCCTTGCTGCTGGTCAAAGGTGGCTGCGCCGTGAATTGCCGTTACTGCTTCCGCCGTCATTTTCCTTATCAGGATAATCAGGGCAATAAGCGTAACTGGCAGGCAGCGCTTGATTATATTGCCGATCACCCTGAACTGGATGAGATTATCTTTTCTGGCGGCGATCCGTTAATGGCGAAAGATCATGAGCTCGCCTGGCTGATTGAGGCGCTGGCTGCCATTCCCCATCTGAAACGGTTACGCATTCACAGCCGACTGCCGGTGGTGATCCCTGCGCGCATTACGCAGGCGCTCTGTCAGACGCTGGCGGAAACGCGCCTTCAGGTACTGAAGGTCACCCACATCAATCATGCCAACGAGATCGATGACGCCCTCTGCGACGCCATGACGCGCCTTAAGCGCGCTGGCGTAACGTTACTCAATCAGAGCGTGTTGCTGCGCGGCGTGAACGATCGGGCGCAATGCCTTGCGGCATTGAGCAACGCACTGTTTGATGCGGGCATTCTGCCCTACTACCTGCACGTACTGGATAAAGTGCAGGGCGCGGCGCATTTCTATGTTTCGGATCAGGACGCGCGTGCCCTGATGCGCGATCTGCTGCCTTTGGTCTCCGGTTATCTGGTACCGAAGCTGGCGCGCGAAATCGGGGGGGAGCCCAGTAAAACCCCCCTGGATCTGCAACTTCGGCAGGAATAATCCGGCCCTGACAAGCCCTGTTTCGGCACTGAAGCAAAGCCTCGCGGAACGGTTGCACTTCAAACAAATACAGCCTCTTTCATTTCATCAGCGCATAAAAAAACGACCGGCACGCGGGCCGGTCGTCTCAGAAATCTTGCCAGTTCATTGCCCGATCAGTTAGGGCACTTATAAACCTGGCCGGTCATTTTACTGTCGAGTGGTGCAAACGCTGAAAGCAGGTTTTGTGTCGGGCTGGTCGCACCGTAAATCACGTTACCGCCCATTTCTGCTGCACGGTTACGCAGATCGTTAGCCGCACCACGCAGTGCGCTGGTTTCACCACCGGCTCCGCTTAACCAGTTACTTTGTGAGCCGGTCAGGGTGCCCAGAAGCTGACACTGTTTGCCAGGCTGCTGATCGGTAAAGGTGACGCGCTGACCTGCAGAAGAGAGTTCGGTTGAGCTGCTGCAGCCCGCAAGCAATAACGCGCCAGCCGTCAGACCGAGCAAGAGGTTAATCCGCATTATAATCCCCATTTATTATCATCAGAGTCGGATGGCAGCGTAGCAGAAAAACACGCATTTTTTCTGCACATTCATTGCCCTAATCCGTGCCAACGTAACCGTTGCGCCACTACTTATACCTTTTCCTCAGCAAAAGAAAAACCCCCGACCGTTTCCGATCGGGGGTTCCTGTGACGCAAGGGTCAGGGGGCAATTACATCATGCCGCCCATTCCGCCCATGCCACCCATACCGCCAGCGCCTGCACCTAAATCTGGCGCATCGCTTTTCGGCAGGTCAGTGACCATACATTCGGTGGTGATCATCAGGCCAGCAACCGACGCCGCGTACTGCAGTGCAGAACGGGTCACTTTGGTTGGGTCCAGAATACCGAAGTCGATCATGTTGCCGTATTCTTCAGTCTGCGCGTTGTAACCGTAGTTACCGTCGCCCGCTTTCACGTTGTTGGCAACAACAGAAGGCTCTTCACCGGCGTTAGAAACGATTTGACGCAGCGGAGCTTCCATTGCGCGCAGCGCAACTTTGATACCCACGTTCTGGTCTTCGTTCTGGCCACGCAGTTCTGACAGCTGTGCTGCCACACGAACCAGCGCCACACCACCACCTGCAACCACGCCTTCCTCAACCGCAGCACGGGTTGCGTGCAGGGCATCTTCAACGCGCGCTTTCTTCTCTTTCATTTCAACTTCAGTCGCTGCGCCTACTTTCAGTACGGCTACGCCGCCTGCCAGTTTAGCCACACGCTCCTGCAGTTTTTCTTTGTCGTAGTCAGAGGTCGCTTCTTCGATCTGCTGACGAATCTGGGTAACGCGGCCCTGGATGGTGCTTTCTTCACCCACGCCATCGATGATAGTGGTGGTGTCTTTATTGATAACCACACGCTTCGCCTGACCCAGATCTTCCAGCGCAGCTTTTTCCAGCTCCATACCGATCTCTTCAGAGATAACGGTACCGCCAGTCAGGATAGCGATATCCTGCAGCATCGCTTTACGACGATCGCCGAAGCCAGGTGCTTTAACCGCAGCCACTTTCACGATACCACGCATGGTGTTCACCACCAGGGTAGCCAGCGCTTCGCCTTCTACGTCTTCCGCGATGATCAGCAGCGGTTTGCCTGCTTTCGCAACGGCTTCCAGCACTGGCAGCATTTCGCGAATGTTAGAAATTTTCTTGTCAGCCAGCAGGATGAACGGGGATTCCAGTTCTACTGCGCCTGTTTCTGGCTTGTTGATGAAGTACGGAGACAGGTAACCGCGGTCGAACTGCATACCTTCAACCACGTCCAGCTCGTCTTGCAGACCGGTGCCTTCTTCAACGGTGATAACGCCTTCTTTACCCACTTTTTCCATCGCCTGCGCGATCAGGGTACCGACGGTTTCATCAGAGTTTGCAGAGATGGTACCCACCTGCGCAATCGCTTTAGAGTCTGAGCAAGGCACAGACAGTTTTTTCAGTTCTTCAACTGCAGCAACAACCGCCTGGTCGATACCGCGCTTCAGATCCATCGGGTTCATGCCCGCCGCAACGGCCTTCAGGCCTTCGGTGATGATGGACTGCGCCAGTACGGTTGCCGTGGTGGTACCGTCGCCCGCCGCATCGTTGGCTTTAGAGGCAACTTCTTTCACCATCTGCGCACCCATGTTTTCGAACTTGTCTTCCAGCTCGATTTCACGCGCAACAGAAACGCCATCTTTCGTGATGGTCGGTGCACCAAAAGATTTATCCAGAACTACGTTACGGCCTTTAGGACCCAGGGTAACTTTTACTGCATCTGCCAGTACGTTTACGCCACGCAACATTTTTACGCGTGCGTCATTACCGAATTTTACGTCTTTAGCTGCCATTTCAAATTTCCCTTAAATTCGTTTCGTTCAGTGAATTACGCGTAAAACTTACGCTTCAACAATCGCCAGAATGTCGCTTTCAGAGATGATCAGGACTTCTTCATTGTCGATTTTCTCAGTTTTGGCACCGTAGCCTTCGCTGAAAATCACAACGTCACCCACTTTCACATCCAGCGGCTTCACTTCGCCACTTTCAAGAATACGGCCTTTACCCACAGCCAGCACTTCACCGCGCGTGGATTTGCCTGCAGCAGAACCGGTCAGCACGATGCCACCCGCTGACTTAGCTTCCACTTCTTTACGCTTCACGATTACGCGATCGTGTAATGGACGAATTTTCATTTGATAGCTCTCCTTTGAGAAGTCCAATCATTCATTTTTGGGTTGAATACCGGGCTGTGTGGCTTCCGGCCTCGTGACCAGAGAGATAGGGCCGCGCTTTCCCTCTTTCAAGGGGGGAACCTACAAATTTTTTTGCCTGATGATGCGACTGATGACTTTTTGAACAAAGGTGGCAAACGGGCGGGTGAACAAACAAAAAGCGCGACCCGACGTCGCGCAGGGTGGGGATTAACGATCCTTAGGATCGTCATGGTGTTCAAGACGATCGGTATCTTTACGTTCGTACTCGCCATCCATGGTATAGCCACTGTCCGGGCCCGCTCCCGGCCCGCGCCAGACGCGCAAATGCGGCATCAGCTTCAGCGTGAGGTGCTTTTGCACCGGTGGCAGCAGCAGAAGCAGCCCCAGCATATCGGTAAAGAAACCAGGCAGCAGCAGCAGGAAACCGGCAATGATCAGCGAAACGCTTTTGATCATCTCCTGTGCCGGGCTTTCATTACGTGCCAGCTTCTCCTGCATCAGCATAAAGTTTTTCATGCCCTGATTTTTGACTAAAGACACGCCAATGCAGGAGGTGAAAACCACCAGCAGCATGGTGAGCAGCACGCCCAGGACGTGTGCAACCTGAATGAAAAGTGAGATCTCAATCCAGGCCAGTACGAAAAAGATCACTAACGGTAACCAGCGCACCGGATTCTCCTGTGAGTCAGGCTGCCCGGTCGTTAACCCGACAGCGTGGAAAATGAATGTGAAAAAGGTAAAAAACAGAGATGGTTATTCTGATCGTCAATTTCAACCGCACCCGGCAAATTTTTGCTTACGGGTTATTTTTGTGAGCGATTTCACATATTGTTAACGTAACGCGGCCAGACAGGTGATCTCTGTTCGCGCTTTGCGTCTCTGTCAGAATAGGATCGTGCTCACCTGCCTGAATACGGATAAAATAGCGGTTCTGGCGCTTCCCCACAAAACAAACACATCATCTGCGATGGTTAGCAGTGACAACAAGAAGGTTATCATGGCGAACAACATTCGTATCGAAGAAGACCTGTTAGGCATGCGTGAAGTTCCGGCGGATGCTTACTATGGCGTTCATACTTTGCGTGCGATTGAAAACTTTTACATCAGCAACAGCAAAATCAGTGACATTCCTGAGTTTGTTCGCGGCATGGTGATGGTGAAAAAAGCCGCGGCGATGACAAACAAAGAGCTACAGACCTTACCGCGTGATATCGCCAACACCATTATTCAGGCCTGCGATGAAGTGCTGAACAACGGTCGCTGCATGGATCAGTTTCCGGTTGATGTTTATCAGGGCGGCGCAGGCACCTCGGTGAATATGAATACCAATGAGGTACTGGCGAATATTGGTCTGGAACTGATGGGGCATCAAAAAGGCGAATATCAGTATCTGAACCCGAACGACCACGTGAATAAATGCCAGTCCACTAACGATGCCTATCCGACGGGTTTTCGTATTGCCGTGTACAGCTCACTGCTGAAACTGCTCGACGGTATCAGTCAGTTAGCGGACGGGTTTCAGCGTAAAGCCGATGAATTCCAGACCATTTTAAAAATGGGTCGTACCCAGCTACAGGATGCGGTGCCGATGACGCTGGGCCAGGAGTTCCATGCCTACAGCGTTCTGCTGAATGAAGAGACGAAAAGCATTTTGCGCACTGGCGAACTGCTGCTGGAAGTGAACCTGGGCGCAACCGCTATCGGTACGCGCCTGAACACGCCGGACGGTTACCAGCAGCTGGCGGTGCAGAAACTGGCGGAAGTCAGCAACCTCGCGGTAGTGCCCGCCGAAGACCTGATCGAAGCCACTTCAGACTGCGGCGCCTATGTCATGGTGCATTCATCACTCAAACGCCTGGCTGTCAAACTGTCGAAGATCTGTAATGACCTGCGCCTGCTTTCTTCCGGCCCACGCGCGGGCCTGAACGAGATTAACCTGCCGGAGCTGCAAGCCGGTTCCTCCATCATGCCTGCCAAAGTGAATCCGGTGGTGCCTGAAGTCGTCAATCAGGTGTGCTTCAAGGTGATTGGTAACGATACGACGGTCACGATGGCGTCGGAAGCCGGCCAGCTTCAGCTCAACGTCATGGAGCCGGTCATCGGTCAGGCGCTATTTGAATCGATCAGCATTCTGACCAACGCCTGCTATAACCTGCTGGAAAAATGCGTCAACGGTATCACGGCGAACAAAGCGGTCTGCGAAGCCTACGTGTTTAACTCCATTGGGATTGTGACCTATCTGAACCCTTATATCGGCCACCACAATGGTGACATCGTGGGTAAAATTTGCGCCGAAACCGGCAAAAGCGTGCGCGAGGTGGTGCTGGAGCGCGGCCTGCTGACCGAAAGCGAGCTGGATGATATTTTCTCTGTGCAAAACCTGATGTATCCGGTTTACAAGGCGAAACGCTATACCGATGAAAACGAACAGTAAGGCGTAATTGCGCTTACTGGTGTAAAAGGCACATCGTAATCAAAACGATGTGCCTTTTTGTTTGTTAAAAGGATGGGTTTGCTTTCGGCTCATCATCATTTCGGGAGTGACACATGTTCCTGGTTGAACTGTTTATCGTGGTACTGGCGATCTGGCTGGACGCGCGTCTTGGCGGGATCGGTATTGGCTTTGCGGGCGGCATGGGCGTGCTCATCCTGACGCTTGGCTTTGGTATGAAGCCAGGCGCCATTCCGTTTGATGTGATTGAAATCATCATGGCGGTCATCGCGGCGATTGCGGCCATGCAGGTTGCTGGCGGCATGGACTACCTGGTCAGCCTTGCCGAACGCCTGCTGCGTCGTCATCCCCGTTATGTCACCTTTCTTGCCCCGCTGGTCACCTATGTGATGACGCTGCTGGCGGGCACCGGTCATACCGCCTTCTCTACCCTGCCGGTCATCGCCGAGGTGGCGAAAGAGCAAGGCGTGCGTCCTTCTCGTCCGCTGTCGATGGCGATTGTCGCATCTCAGGTTGCCATTACCGCCTCGCCAATCTCGGCGGCGGTCGTCTTCTTTGCCACGCTGCTCGAACCGCGCGGCGTAAGCTATATCATGCTGCTGGCCATCGCCATTCCGGCTACCATGGTTGGGCTGTTTCTTGCCGCGCTGGTCACTAACTTCCTGGGAAAAGAGCTGAAAGATGACGCCGTTTATCAGGCTCGCCTGGCGAAAGGCGACGTGGCCCTGCGTGGGGAAACCGTCTATCACGCCAGACCTGGCGCCAGAAAGTCTGTCCTGCTGTTCCTGATCGGGATTGCTGCCGTGGTGATCTATGCGACCATTACCAGCGAAAGCGTAAACCTGATCGTCAATCCGCCCCTGCCGCGCAACGAAGCGATTGTGGTGTTTATGCTCACTATTGCCACGTTGATTAGTCTGACCTGTAATATTGACAGCGGCGCGATTCTGAGCGCCAGTACGTTTAAATCCGGTATGAGTGCCTGCGTCTGCGTCATGGGCGTAGCCTGGCTCGGCGATACCTTCGTCAAAGCCCATCTGGCTGATATCCAGATGCTGGCGGGGGATACCTTAAAAACCTATCCGTGGATGCTGGCGCTGGTATTGTTCTTTTCTTCGATGCTGCTCTATTCTCAGGCAGCAACCGCGAAAGCCCTGCTGCCTGCGGCGTTAGCCCTTGGCGTCACCCCTTTGACAGCTATCGCTTCTTTTGCCGCCGTGTCAGCGCTGTTTGTGTTACCGACCTATCCCACACTGTTAGCCGCCGTTGAGATGGATGACACTGGCTCGACCCGAATCGGTAAGTTCGTGTTCAACCATGCCTTTATCATTCCCGGCGTGCTGGCCATCACCCTGTCTGTCGTGTTCGGCTTTATTTTTGGTGGGCTTCTGCTGTAGTCCCGGCCGCACAGTGAACGTGCTATCATCGACGCGATTTTCAACAGGAGCCTCATGATGAATGCCGTTGTCATCCTCTGCACCGCCCCTGACCAGGCGTGCGCGCAGCAGCTTGCCACCCAGGCGCTGAAGGCCAGACTGGCCGCCTGTGTCACCCTTTTACCGGGTGCCACCTCGTACTACGTCTGGCAGGGCCAGCTGGAGCAGGCCAGCGAAGTTCAGATGTTACTCAAATGCGATACAGCTCATCAGCAGGCATTGCTCGATCTGCTTAAGCGCTCACATCCTTATGACGTACCAGAACTGCTGGTGCTTCCGGTTCAACATGGAGACAGTGAATACTTGTCATGGCTGCACGCATCGCTCGCTTAATTACCCTGATACTGGCCCTGTTTATCTGCCTGCAGGCGCAGGCTGACCTGTTTGCCCCCAAAACCACCAGCCGCTTTTTGCCCGTCGACCAGGCTTTTGCTTTTGATTTCGACCAACAGGGCGCACAGCTCAATCTGCACTGGAAGGTTAAAGACGGCTACTATCTCTACCGCCAGCAAATCAGGGTCGTCGCCAACAATGCGCGTATCGCGCCTGTGGCCTTGCCTGCGGGTCAGCCACACGAAGATGAATTTTTTGGTAAGAGCGAGATTTATCCGCAGAACCTGAACGTGCCCGTCACGCTACAACAGGCTGCCAGGGGCAGTACGCTGAGCGTGACGTATCAGGGCTGTGCTGCCGCTGGCTTCTGTTATCCACCTGAAACGCGCAGCATTCCACTCACACCCGTTGTCGCCAGCGAGGATGCAGACTCAGGGGAGCGCCCGCCCGCCACCGCCAGCCCGCTCCCCTTTTCGCCATTGTGGGCGTTGCTGATTGGTATCGGTGTGGCATTTACGCCCTGCGTCTTACCGATGTATCCCCTGATTTCGGGCATTATCCTTGGCGGTAAGCGTAACAACTCGCTGGGTCGCCTGTTCGCGCTGGCCCTGGTTTATGTGCAAGGAATGGCGCTTACCTATACCTTGCTCGGCGTGACAGTCGCCGCGGCTGGCCTGCGTTTTCAGGCGGCCTTACAGCATCCCTATGTCCTGATCGGTTTATCCGTGCTGTTTGTAGTGCTGGCCATGTCGATGTTTGGCCTGTTTTCGCTACAGTTACCCGCCAGCGTACAAACCCGTCTGACGCTGTGGAGCAACCGTCAGCAGGGCGGCTCACTGCCCGGCGTTTTCCTGATGGGCGCGCTGGCAGGTTTAATTTGTTCCCCCTGCACCACCGCGCCGCTCAGTGCCATCCTGCTCTATATCGCACAGAGCGGTAACCTGCTGGCGGGTACCGGTACATTGTGGCTGTATGCCATCGGTATGGGCTTACCGCTGATTGCCGTGACGCTGTTCGGTAGCCGCTTCCTGCCTAAAAGCGGCCCCTGGATGCAGACCGTTAAGGAAGGGTTTGGGTTCGTTATTCTCGCGCTGCCGGTTTTCCTGCTGGAACGGGTGCTGGGTGAGCTATGGGGCGTGCGCTTATGGAGCCTGCTGGGCGTCGCCTTTTTTACCTGGGCCTTCAGTGCCAGCCTGAGCGCCAGCGGCGGCAAATGGCGCATCGTGCAAATGCTCATGCTGATCGCCGCCCTGATCAGCGCTCGCCCTTTGCAGGACTGGGCGTTTGGCAATGACGCGCCACAGCAAACTGTCGCGCACCTTCCCTTTCAGTCTGTTCAAACGGTTAGCCAGTTAGATCAGGCGCTGCAACACACACAGGGCCGCATGACGATGGTGGATTTGTACGCGGACTGGTGCGTGGCCTGTAAAGAGTTTGAGAAGTATACCTTTAGCGACAGTGCGGTACGTGCCAGTCTTAAGGATGTCCAGCTGTTACAGGCTAACGTCACGGCGAACACGGCTACCGACAATGCGCTGTTGCAGCATCTTCACGTGCTGGGGCTGCCCACGATTTTATTCTTTGATGCTCAGGGAAAAGAAATTCCCGGTTCACGTATCACCGGTTTCCTGAAGCCAAAGGATTTTGACGAACATTTGCAGAAACTGCGTGAGTAAACAACACTGGAACCTGGACACAGCCCGTTGACCTGAACGGGCCTGCATCGCAGAGGAGAACGGTTTGCAACGTGAACAGATACTTGACCATGCATTAAACGTGCTTGAACAAAATGGCTTAGCGTCCACCTCGTCGCTGAAAATCCTGGCCGAAGAGATGCGACTCAGCGAGCAGCAACTTGAGCAGTTCTGGGCTGACCGCGACGCACTGCTCTATGACGCATTGCAGTTTCATGCCCAGCAAATCGACAGCTGGCGACAAGAGGTATTACAAAACAGCGCACTGCGACCCGAACAGAAGTTAATGGCGCGCTACGAAGGGTTAAATGAGCATGTCACCAAGGGACGCTTTCCCGGCTGCCTGTTTATCGCCGCCTGCAGCTTCTATCCGCATCCCGATCAACCCATTCATCAACTGGCAGAAAAACAGAAGCGCGCCTCCTGGGAATTTACCCACACTATTTTAAATGCGCTGGGTCTGGATAACCCGAGTATGGTGGCCGATCAAATGGAGCTGGTGCTGGAAGGCTGCTTAAGCAAGCTACTGATCAAGCGCAATGTGCAGGATGTGGATGTCGCCAAACGTCTGGCGGAAGATATATTAAGCATTGCCCTGTGCCGTAAAAATGGTGCACTGGCGTGAGTTTCAACGCCTTTGACTGAAATTCAGGCAATCAGTCACGTTTTACAGGGTTTTTTCATGAAAGCCGTTGACGGCCTGCGGCCTTTACGGTTTAATGCGCCCCGTTGCCCGAATAGCTCAGTCGGTAGAGCAGGGGATTGAAAATCCCCGTGTCGGTGGTTCGATTCCGCCTCCGGGCACCACTCTTCAGAGCCTGTTCGTTAGGGGTTGAGATCCTTAACGGGCATGACAGTGGTCCCCAGCATGATGTTGGTAGTTTGCTTACCGCACCATTGTTGAACACGGGACTTAAAGTCCGGAGGATGTTGTAGCATCCTCTGGACTTCTCACATCCTTAAAAAATACTTCAGCATCGTATTTACCTTTAGAAAAGTTTTCTGTCAATCTTTTGTAAAGGTTTCCATCCCTTTTTTTCCTCTTTTAGAATCATATCGTTAAGATTTGACTTAAGATTACTCTTAGGCCACCTCCAGCTGTTCGAGAACGCTCCTGACCTTGTTGATGTCGCTCTCAACGTATTGCAGAGTGACTGCAGGCGTTGAATGGCCCAGAAGATCCTGAGCCATTTTCAGGTTTCGTTCAGGCATACTCATCAGATTTGTAGCTATGGTGTGCCGGAATCGATGAGGACTCACAACAAAGCCACATTCATTTGAAAGCCGGCGAAAAAATGCACGCAATGGTGGATTATCCATGTTTTCACTTGTCTCATTTCTGCGACCATCAAATCGGGATAAATTGAAAAGCTGATCCTCCATCTTTGCTCCTCTTTCCAGAGAACGGTTGTAAAGCATTTCTAATCTTGGCCTCAGATGACGCGTGATCGGAACAAGATGCTCGCGATGGTTTTTTGCTCCTTCCGGTCGAAGGCTTATCCAGTTATGCATAAAATTAACGTCACATAATCGTATATGTAGAAGCTGATTCTGCCTCATCCCTGTCCTTCGTAAAGCATCCAGCACGGTAAGCCAGAACCATGCAGGCCTCAATGCCGACCTGTAGTTATAGTTTTTACCATACTGTTCATCCGCCTCCCTGGCCTCCATTAAAAGATATATTTTATTAATCTGGATATCAGTCAGGGTTTTCTTTCGCTTTACATCTGGCCGTGCAATCTTGCCATTAAAGGGATTTCTGGTTGCCGAAATATAACCTTCTTCAATCGCAAAGTTGAATAATGCTCTCATGTGTGTGAGCTTATTGTTCCATGTTGTTTTTGTCAGACCCTCCACATTAATCACATGTCTGCGCCAGTTTAAAACCAACCTGTCATCAACATCAGCAGGAGATATGGCTGCTCCAGCAAAGTTTAGGAAAGTCTTTAATACTTTTCTGTAACTCCATTCAGTTGCAACTCGAAGAGTTTTACTAAAAAAATATCCTTCTATAAGTTCATCAAATGAACATGAATCTTTCATTTTAACCTCAGTTTGGCTTTGTTGAATAAATCAGATTCGGGGCGAGTGTCCCTGTAGCAGGGCAGAGTTTCAGGCAATACGGACACTTTCTGGCATTCCTGCCTTTGTCATTCTGTTCAGCGCCCGAACCATGGCCAGAGCCTCTGCCACCTGCACATCATAATCACGCAGCGTCAGTGAACCTCCGAACAGCTGTTTTATCCGATACATCGCCGTTTCCGCTATCGAGCGACGGTTGTAATCTGTTGTCC